>NZ_JASHIT010000043.1:0-45122 GCF_030733595.1 Halomonas sp. MMSF_3323
GCGCGGGGGGCAGGGATGAGATGAAGCGACGACAGCAGAGGGAGGGTTTCATCTTGTTGTCCTCTTGGGAAGGTCCGGCGGAGCTCGGACGTAAGCTCGGTCGCAAGGGGCGGGACATCACTGGGTCAGCGACCGGTGACCAGTTCGGGAAAGACGCACAGGATGACGATGGATACGACGTAGAGGGCGATGAACGGCAGGGCGCCGCGCACCACCTGACTGATTCGGATGCCCTCGACACAGTCCCTGACCACGTAGAGGCACAGGCCGATGGGGGGTGTGATCACCGCGAAGCACATGTTGACCATCACCACCACGCCAAACCAGACGGGGTCGAAGCCGTAGGCGAGGATCGCAGGAAAGACGATGGGCACGGCGATGATGACCAACGAGATGGCATCGAGCAGGGTGCCGAGAACGAACAGCATCAGCATGACCAGCAGGAAGAAGGTCCAGGCGCCGAGTTCGGCCTCCACCACCACTCTGGCAAGCTGCTGGGGTAGCTGGGCGTTGCTCAGCGCATAGCTGAACAGCATCGCCGAGGCCAGGATAGCGAGCAGCATGCAACTGGTGCGGGTGGCCTTGATCAGCGCTGTGGTCAGGCTCTTTCGCGTCAGGCCCCTGCGCCCGAGGGCAATGATCAGTGCGCCGCCGACGCCAATGGCGGCCGCTTCGGTGGGGGTGGCGATGCCGTGATAGATGCTGCCGATGACCACCACGATCAGGGCGATGACCGGGCCGGCCTGGAGCAGTGACCTGATCCAGCCGAGGTCGGCGGCAAAACCGATCGTTGGCGCCCGTTTGCCTGACAGGCCCTGGACGACGCAGACGTAAGAGGCGAACAGCGCGGTGATCACCAGCCCCGGCACAATGGCGTGGGAAAACAGCTCGGCGATCGAGGTTTCGGTGACCACGCCATACATGATCAGCGGCAGGCTCGGAGGAATGATCATGCCGAGCCCCGAACTGGCGGCGACGGTGCCGGTGGCCATTTCGGGACTGTAGTGGCGCTTGAGCATCTCCGGGATGGCGACGCTACCGATGACTGCCGCGACGCCGACGGCGGTGCCGCTGACCGCACCGAAGATCGCGCCGGCGACGATGGCACTGATGGCGATGCCGCCGGGCAGGCGTCCCAGCCACTTGTCGACGCTTTCGAACAGGTCGCGGCCCACCCCGGAAACGTTGACGATCTCGCTCATCAGCACGAACAGCGGTATGGCCACCAGCACGAACTCCGAGGTAGTGCCCCAGATGATGTCGGACATGGCCAGGCTGGCGGCCAGGCCACCCTGGTAGATGATGCCCACCAGGGCCGCGAGCCCCAGGGCGAAGGCCACGGGGACGCCGAGGATCAACAGGATGGCCAGACTCAGGGCGACGCTGAGAATCATCATGGCGTGGGTCCGTCCTCGTCGGTGGCGGGCGCCTTGAAGTGCGCCAGCTTCTGGTGGATCTGAGCGATCAGTTCCAGCACAAAGATCGCGGAGCCCGCCGGCATCAGCGACTGGGGCAGATACAGCGGTACCGCCAGGGTGGTCGAGGACCGCCAGTTGAGCTGATAGGACAGGAGAGCGAGTTCCAGGGTGGCCCAGAAGGCGAAGGCCGCGAACACCAGGGTGCAGCCGTCGACGACCAGCCCCAGACGGTTCTGGGCGGCGATCGACAGCCGTCCCTCCAGCAGCGACATGCGGGCATGACCGCCTTCCCGATAGACCCGGGCGATGGCCATGAACAGGATGCCGGAGACCAGATAGCCCGAGACCTCGGTGACCCAGACGGTGGGGGCCCCCAGCAGGTATCGACTGATGACCTCCCAGATGATCGAAGCGACCAGGAACACCATGATCAGCAGGGCGGCGAAAAAGCCGGCATCGCCCAGGGTGCGGCACAGCCGGAGGAAGGGATTCATGAGACACCTTCGGCCGAGCGGCCAAGGTAGAGGGTTCGATGGTTGTCCCTGAGCTCGGCCTTGATCACCTTGCCCATGGTGTTGCGTGGCAGGTCGTCGGCCACCAGTACCCGCTTGGGAACCTTGTAGGCGGCCAGTACATCGCGCAGACGGCGGCGAATGGCATCTTCGTCCGGGGTGGCGCCAGCGGCCGCCACCACCACGGCGGTCACCGCTTCGCCGAAGTCGGCGTGGGGCAGCCCGATCACCGCGGATTCACTGACCTCCTCCATGGCGTCGAGCAGCGCTTCGACCTCGCCCGGGTAGACGTTGTAGCCCCCGCTGATGATCACATCCTTGCTGCGACCGACGATGGTCAGGTAGCCATCCTCATCGATACGGCCGTTGTCGCCGGTGCGAAACCAGCCGTCACGGGTGAACTCCTGGCGAGTCTTCTGTGGCTGCCGCCAGTAGCCCTTCATCACGGCAGGGCCTTTGATCTGGAGGTGTCCGACGTTGCCGCTGGCAAGCGGGGTGTCGTGGTCATCGGTGATCCTGAGGCTGACGCCCTCGATGGGGAGGCCCACCGAGCCGAGGCGCCGTTCGCCAACCACCGGGTTGGAGCTGATGATAGTGGCCTCGGTCATGCCGTAGCGCTCCAGGATGGTGTGCCCGGTCAAAGCGTGAAAGCGCCGGGCGGTGGCCTCGCTCAGGGGCGCGGAGCCCGAGACGAAAAGACGCATCCCCGAGGTGGCCGCGGCGCTGAGATCAGGGTGCTCCAGCAGCCGGCTGTAGTAGGTAGGGACGCCCATCATCACCGTGGCTTCGGGCAGCAGGTGAACCACGGTATCGGCATCGAAGCGCGGCAGCAGGTGCATGCGACTGCCGGACAGCAGCACGCAGTGGGTGGCGATGACCAGGCCGTGGGCATGAAACAGCGGCAGGGCGTGGATCAGCACGTCGCTTGTGCCGAACTCCCAGAGTCGGGTCAGCGCCCTGGCATTGCTGGCCAGGTTGGCGTGGGTGAGCATCGCCCCCTTGGGGCTGCCGGTGGTGCCGGAGGTGTAGAGAATCAGGGCGACGTCGTCGCCTCGACGAGGCTGGACTCGGTGGCGCTCGGCCTGCTCCGACGCGAGTGTCATCAAACTGCCCGAGCCGTCCGCCTCCAGGGTGAGCCGCTGGATACCGGGGTGGCGGTTCAAGACTTCTTCGCTCGTGGCCATGCACGCGGAGGAGGCGACATAGAGCACCGGCGCGGCGTCGCCGAGAAAATAGGCGATCTCGGTGGCGGTATAGGCGGTATTGAGTGGCAGATAGAGGGCGCCCTGACGCAGCACCGCCAGGTACAGCAGCAAGGCTTGCGGAGATTTGTCGACCTGGGCGGCGACGCGATCCCCCGGCCTGACACCGAGCGCTGTCAGGGCGCAGGCCAGGCGGGCACTCTGGGCCATGGCGTCGGCGTAGGACAGGGTGGTGGAAGGCTCGCTGGTGGCTCTGTTGGAAGCCCCGCTGGTGGCCCTGTTGAATGGCGCTGTGGTCAGCAGGGGTCCATGCCCCACCCGCTCGGCGACATCCTGAAACATCCGAAAGACGTTGCGGCAGCTGGCCTCAGTGTTCATCCCAGGCCTCCAGGGTGTCGATGATGCCAAGCGCGTGGAGGTGTTCGGCGCTGGCTTGTGGATGATCGCCTCTAGGCGTGATCAGCGCGGCCACCCGTGAGGGCAGGCTGCGAACGCGTCCTCTGGCGGTGAGTTTCACCTGGCTTGCGCAGGCGGCGAGGGCGAGATAGATGCCACCCGAGAGTTCACCATCGATCACCAGCTCAACGGCGGCACCCGAGCGCACTCGGTGCTCGATGGTGCTGGCCAGACGCACCAGCGCCAGGCTCTGTAGCCTGGCTTCATCGATGGCCCTCAGGCTGTGGCAGCTCCACTGGCAGCGCAGTATCAGCGAAAGCCCAGCGGGGAGGCGCTGGATTGCCTGAGCAAGGTCTGCAAGATCCCGGTGATCCGGCGGGGCGCTTCCGTGGCAGGTGATCCAAGCGTGCTGCTCCTGCTGCGACCGGCTTACCCGAGCTGACGGCAAGGTGGCGACGGATTCAGTAGCGGAACCGACATTGAGGTCGATTCGACGTGACGAGGCGAGCCACCTGGCGATGTCGTTGCGCAGCGCTGTCAGTGTTCCGCTCGTGGCATGGCCGGCGGGATCGCGCCTGAGTCGGGACGCCGCCGAGATGACGGCGTCCACTCGGTGCTGGTGGAGATTGCGGGCATACAGCAGGCGAGGCCCGCTCATCGCCAGACGGTTGGCTGGCGTGTAGAGACGCTGGTCGGCGCACATGGCCACCAGGCTGGCACCGCCGAAGGTATTGTGCCCCAGCACCGCCAGGACCCCGGGGATGCGCTGGCGTCCGACCAGCAGGTCTCCTATCAGGGCACGCAAGTCGCCCTGTACCGCCACGCCTTCGTCGACCTTGGCACCGGCGGAGTCGATCAGCATCATCAGCGGCAGGCGATGTTCGCTGGCCGTGGCGATGGCCTGGCGAAAGATCGCGGTTTCCCGCTTGCCGATGGCGCCTCTGGCACGCTCCGGTAGGGTGGTAACGGCGACCAGGCGAGTCCCTTCAAGCTCGATCACGGCGCTCTGTGCTGCGGCCGGGGAGAGCGGATCCGACAGCGGAGTCTGGGGGGCGATGTCCTGAAGCAGATGAGAGGTCATGGTGTACGTCGCCTTCGGCATGCCTGGTGGGTTGTCTGGTATGCCATTTAAGGCTAGATGGCATGCCCTGGTGCGCCATACCTCCCAGGAGGTAGCGGCTATTCGGCCGCTGGAGGGGGCGATTCATGGTGGTTGAACGGGGGCGTCGGATGGCCGCTGTGGAGAGCCGGTGCGGCTTTGGCCCCGCCAACGACGACGCCCCCGCGGCCTGGCCGCGGGGGCGTCATTCGTTGTTGGTGCAGTGAGTTCGGTGCGACCGTGGTCAGGGCGCCAGCGCGGCCACCACCTCTTCGACCTGGAGGCGGGTGCTGTCCAGGCCCTGGCCGGCCAGATACCAGAGTCGCGGCGAGCCGACGGCGATTGCCAGATCGTCACCGACGGCCTGCGTCAGCGCCTCGACATCGAGAGGCGTCTGGCCGATGGCGGCGCTGCGGTCCACCACCCACACCAGGTCGGGCTGGGTGGCGGCGATCTGCGCCGGCGTCAGCGGCGTGAAGGTACGCTCACCACGCGTCACGCTCTCGACGTTCTCGGGAAGTTCGGGCGAGGCCAGTCCCATCAGGTCATGCACGACGGCGTTGTGCTGGACGATAAGCTTTCCGTCATTGTGGACGACCACCAGTACCTTCGGCGTCCCGCTGATCTCGGCCAATTGCTGATCGAGCGCCTGGCGCAGGTCCGCAAGCGCCTGCTCACCCGCTTGCTGTGCATCGAACAGCGCAGCCAGATCGTCGACCCGATGTTCAAGCTGGTCCCAGGCGTCCTCGCCCTCGGTCGCCACGGCGTAGACCGGGGCAAGAGCTTCCAGATTTTCGCGTTCGGCTTCCAGGCGCCCGCTGATCAGGATGGCATCGGGTGACAGCGACTCAAGGGCTTCCATGTCGGCGACCTTGAGGGTGCCCACGTCGGTGAAGGCGTCGTCGGCATAGTCGGACAGATAGTCGGGAAGCGTTGCCTGGGCGACACCGGCGATACGCTCGCGCTGCGCCAGGTTGTCGAGGATGTCCAGGGCCGCGTAGTCGAGGGCGGCGACCCTTTCCGGCACCGGTTGCGCCCAGGCCTGGGCAGTGACGCTGAGCAGGGCGGCGATGGCGAGAGACTTGTACATGCTTTCTCCATTGATAATCATTTTCAATGGAGATGTTATCGCAAATGTTCGGCCAAAGGGGGAGCGTCGCCGTGCTACGTTGCGTTGCGTACTGGCGAACGCTCCCTGGCGCTGGGTTCAGGAACCCTGGCTGGCCGGGTCGCCGGAGTCTGTCTTGGCTGACCTGCCTTGTCGACGCTGGGTCCAGCGCTGCTTGGCGTACTTGCGCATATTGGTGACGTTGTCGGTCTCGTCGACGATATCCTGGCCGAGCACCGTCTCGATCACGTCCTCCATGGTGATCAGGCCCACCCATGTGCCGTGGTCGTCATACACCACCGCCAGATGCTGACGATCCCTGAGCATCATGGTGAAGACGTGCTCGACGCTGTCGTCGGCCTGTACCGAGGGGGCGTCCTGCATGATCTCCTTCATGTCGACGGATTCATCCGCCTGGTAGGCGTCGGCCTTGTGCACATAGCCGATGGCCTGTTCGCCGCCGTCCATCACCGGAAAGCGGGTGAACGGCGAGCGCACCAGTTCCTGCTCGAACTGGGCCACGGTCATCGATGGGCGCACCGTGACGCACACGGTTCTTGGCGTCATCACCTTGCCGATCTTGATCTCGTGCAGGTTGAGGATGTTAGTGATGGCGCGGGTCTCGTCACGATCCAGCGCATCCTCGTCCAGGCCGATGCGCGCCAGCGCCTTGATTTCGCCGCGCATATCGGTGTCTGCGGCATTGCCGCCTATACGCTGGGTGATCTGCTCGGACATCCAGATGAACGGCTTGAGAATCAGGATCAGGGTATTGAGGATGGGCGGTAGCCAAGGCGACAGCTGGCGCCAGTAGGTGGCGCCGATGGTCTTGGGGATGATCTCCGAGAGGATCAGGATGGCCAGCGTCATCACCGCCGAGGCGACGCCCAGCCAGGCCTCGCCGAAGACCACCGCGACCTGGGCGCCGACGCCGGTGGCGCCAACGGTGTGGGCGATGGTGTTGAGCGTCAGGATAGCCGCCAGCGGGCGATCAATATCCCGTTTGAGGGCGTTCAGCTTCTTGTGCAGCGGCTCGTTGGTCTCCTGGACCTGGGCGATATAGCTCGGTGTCAGCGACAGGATGGCCGCTTCCAGTACCGAACACAGGAAGGAGGCGCCGATGGACAGTACGGCAAAGGCGATCAGCAGGAACATGCGGCCTCGTCACGTTTTAATGGGGTGGATGACAAGCATGAAAGGGGGCGCTGGCCAGGGCAAGTGACTGCGGGCATTTTCTGGAAGGAAACGACCTATCTCGCGTTGCGGCATGGTTTTCGAAGTGAACTGAGAGGCCGCCGACAGCGTTGCCGGCTCGCCGTGATCGGGCGGCGACCTCGGAAAGGAAGAGGCCCCGCCGTGGATGATCCACGACGGGGCCTCGAGGGGCAGTTGCGGTGATATCAGGGCAGCTGCTCTTCCTCGGCGTCTTCCTTCTTCTCCGGGATCAGGTCGCGGCGCTGGAGCTTGAGCTTTATCAGCAGGGCCGCCGCCACGTAGATCGACGAGAAGGTACCCACGCCGATACCGATCAGCAGGGCCACCGAGAAATTGTGGATCATGTCGCCACCGAGCCAGGCCAGCGCCAGCAGTACCAGCAGGGTGGTGCCGGAGGTCGCCAGGGTGCGGGACAGGGTCTGGTTGATCGCCTCGTTGAAGATCGCCGGCATGTCGTCGATACGCGACTTGCGGATATTCTCGCGGATACGGTCATAGACCACGATGGTGTCGTTGAGCGAGTAGCCGATCACCGCCAGCACGGCGGCCAGCACCGTCAGGTCGAACTCCATCTGGAACAGCGAGAAGGCGCCGACCACGATGATCACGTCGTGGACCAGTGCCAGCAGTGCGCCGATGGCGAACTTGTACTGGAAGCGGAAGGCCACGTAGAGCATGACCACGCCGAGGGCGACCAGCATGCCGAGACCGCTCTGGTCACGCAGTTGACCGCCGACCTGGGCACCGACGAATTCGGCACGCACCAGGTCCACCTGGGCGCCGCCCTGGGCCAGCAGGCCCACGACCTGGTCGCCGACGTTGGCCTCGAAGGTCTGCTGCAGACGAATCAGCACCTCATTGGCGGCGCCGAAGGTCTGTACCGAGATGTCATTGAAGCCGGCTCCCTCGAGGGCGCCGCGCACGCTGTCCAGCGCCGGGGCGGTGGCGTAGCGGACTTCGACCAGGGTGCCGCCGGTGAAGTCGAGGCCCAGGGCCAGGCCCTGCACCACCAGCGACACCAGTGAGACCAGGATCAGGATCGCCGATATGGCAAAGGCGATCTTGCGCTGGCCCATGAAGTCGAGATTCAGGTTGGTGAGGCGTTTCATACCCTCTCCCCGTTGTGTGCAAGTGGACATGGGCTTAGATCCATAGCTTCTTCACCGGCTTGCCGCCGTAGATCAGATTGACCATGGCACGGGTCACCAGCAGGGCGGTGAACATCGAGGTCAGGATGCCCAGCGACAGGGTGACGGCGAAGCCCTTGACCGGGCCGGTACCGATGGAGAACAGGATCAATGCCACCAGCAGGGTGGTGATGTTGGCGTCGACGATGGAGCTGAAGGCGCGCTCGTAGCCGGCGTGGATCGCCTGCTGCACCGACAGTCCTGTGCGCAGCTCCTCACGAATACGCTCGAAGATCAGCACGTTGGCGTCCACCGCCATGCCCAGCGTCAATACGATACCGGCGATACCAGGCAGCGTCAGGGTGGCGCCGAGCATCGACATGGCGGCGACCAGCAGGGTCAGGTTCAACGCCAGGGCGATGTTGGCGATGACGCCGAACACCTTGTAGCGGATCAACATGAACAGCACGACCAGCAGCAGACCGATCTGGACCGAGAGCATGCCGCGCTCGATATTGTCGGCGCCGAGGCTTGGGCCGATGGTGCGTTCCTGGGCGAAGTAGATCGGTGCCGCCAGTGAACCGGAGCGCAGCAGCAGTGCCAGCTCGCCGGCTTCGGTGGGCGATTCCAGCCCGGTGATGCGGAAGCTGTTGCCCAGCGCGCTCTGGATGGTGGCCAGGCTGATGATGCCGCGTTCGGTGTAGGGATCACGCACGGTTACCTGCTCACCGTCCTCCATCACCGTACGGTCACGGGTCTTGTGCTCGATGAACACCACCGCCATGTTGCGACCGATGTTGGTGCGAGTGGCGCGGTTCATCAGGGTGCCGCCGGTGCCGTCCAGGTTGATGTTGACCTGGGGGCGACCGTTCTCGTCGAAGCCGCGGCTGGCGCTGGACACGCTGTCGCCGGTGATGATGACGTCGCGCATCAGGTCGGCGGTGCGTCCGGGCTCGTTGCGGAAGGGCAGCGCCTCGGTCTCGTTGGACGGGGTGTCGGTGCGCGCCTCCAGGCGGAACTCCAGGTTGGCGGTGGCGCCGACGATACGCTTGGCGGCGGCGGTGTCCTGCACACCGGGCAACTCGACCACGATGCGATCCGGGCCCTGGCGCTGTACCAGCGGTTCGGCCACGCCGAGCTCGTTGACGCGGTTGCGCAGGGTGGTCAGGTTCTGGTTGATCGCGTAGTCCTGGATCTCGTCCACGGACGCGTCGGTCAGGGTCATCGCCAGGCTGGCGCCGCGTTCACGCTCGACATCCTGGTACTGGAAGTCGGGGAACTCGCGGCGAATCAGCGTCTCGGCGGCGTCGCGATCCTCGGCGTTCATGAAGTCCAGCGAGATGGTGCGGCCGTCGATCTCGGTGTTGCGGTAGCGGATGCGCTCTTCACGCAGGGTCTCGCGCATGGCGCTGGCGTTGACCTCGAGACGCTGATTGACCGCCGCTTCCATGTCCACTTCCAAAAGGAAGTGCACGCCGCCACGCAGGTCCAGACCAAGGGTCATGGGCGAGGCCGCCAGCGAAGACAGCCACTCGGGGGTGGACTCTGCCAGGTTCAGCGCGACCACATAGTCATCGCCGAGCTGCTGGGCGATCAGGTCACGGGCGGGAATCTGGTCCTCGGCGTCGTTCAGCCGGATCAGCAGGCTGTTGGGCTCCTGTTCCACCGTCTTGACGTCGATGTCCGCCTCGGCCAGGGCCTGTTCGAGGCTCTGCTGGCGGGATTCGGAGAGGCTCAGCTCGCCACGATCACTGCTGATCTGGACCGCTGGGTCTTCGGGAAACAGATTGGGAAGGGAGTAGACCAGGCCGACAAGAAGTACCACCAGGATCAGCAGGTACTTCCATAAAGGGTAACGATTGAGCATCGGGGCTCTGCCCTCAGGTTGCTGACAAATAAGGGAAAGCCGGGGGCGCTCGAGAGGTGCTCCGGGGACTTTCCAAAGCGAAGGGTGCGGCTGCCTCGCCAACGCGCGACAGCCGACCGATCGGCTCCCCCCGCGTCAGCATGGGGCCCCCTTCGGCGCACAGGGCCGAAGGGGAATGACACCAATCAGATGGACTTGATAGTGCCCTTGGGCAGCACGGCGGCCACGGCGTTCTTCTGCACGCTGACTTCGGTGCCTTCGCTGATTTCCATGGCGAGGAACTCGCTGTCGTCGCTGACCCGGGTGATGCGGCCCATCAGACCACCGCCGATGACGATCTCGTCACCCTTGGACAGGCCAGCGATCAACTGCTTGTGCTGCTTGGCGCGCTTGGCCTGGGGACGCCACAGCAGGAAGTAGAAGATCAGCACGAAGCCGACCAGCATCACGATCTGGGCGATACCACCACCGGCGGCAGCGCCAGCATCCTGGGCCAGGGCCGGGGAGATGAAGAAGTCCAACATGTACGACGGTCTCCTGAAGTCGTGGGGAAAAGGGAGTCAGACGGCCGGCGGCTGCCGACCGGGTCATCAATTCGGGGCGGGGGGAACCGGCAGGCCACGCCTGGCATAGAACCCTTCCACGAAGTCAGCCAATGTACCCGCTTCGATAGCACCGCGCAAACCGGCCATGACACGCTGATAGTGACGCAGATTATGGATCGTGTTGAGCATCGATCCGAGCATCTCGCCGCAGCGGTCCAGGTGGTGCAGATAGCCCCGCGAGAAGTTCTGACAGGTGTAGCAGTCGCAGTCATCTTCCAGCGGGCGGGTGTCGTGACGATGCTTGGCGTTGCGGATCTTGACCGTGCCCTCGGCGGTGAACAGGTGGCCGTTGCGGGCGTTGCGGGTGGGCATCACACAGTCGAACATGTCGACCCCGCGGCGTACCCCTTCGACCAGATCCTCGGGCTTGCCGACGCCCATCAGATAGCGCGGCTTGTCCGCCGGCATCCACTCGGGCAGGTAGTCGAGCACCTTGATCATCTCTTCCTTGGGCTCGCCCACCGACAGCCCGCCGATGGCGTAGCCGTCGAAGCCGATGTCGCCGAGGCCCTTGAGCGAAGCCTCACGCAGATCCGGGTACATGCCGCCCTGGATAATGCCGAACAGCGCCGACGGTGAGTCGCCGTGGGCATCGCGGGAGCGCTGGGCCCAGCGCAGCGACATCTCCATCGAACGGCGCGCCTCGTCGTGGGTCGCGGGGTAAGGGGTGCACTCGTCGAAGATCATGACGATGTCGGAGCCCAGCGAGCGCTGCACCGCCATCGACTCTTCCGGTCCCATGAACACCTTGGAGCCGTCCACCGGCGAGCGGAAGTGCACGCCCTGCTCGGTGATCTTGCGCGTCTCGCCCAGCGAGAACACCTGAAAGCCGCCGGAGTCGGTGAGGATCGGCTTGTGCCACTGGGCGAAGTCGTGCAGGTCGCCGTGGGCCTCGATGACCTCGGTACCGGGGCGCAGCCACAGGTGAAAGGTGTTGCCGAGGATGATCTCGGCGCCGATCTCTTCCACCGAGGCCGGGGTCATGCCCTTGACCGTGCCGTAGGTGCCCACCGGCATGAAGGTCGGGGTCTCGATGGTGCCGCGGGGAAAGGTGATGCGACCTCGGCGGGCCCGGCCGTCCTCGGCCAGCTTGTCGAAGCGCATGAAGCATTGCTCGCGCATGGGTCTCTCCGTGCCCCTTGGGGGCGTTGATTCGAGCCTGACGACGGTGGACCGCTCGGCCGAGCAGCCACCGCCTGGCAAATAGGGTCAGCGTGCCGGCGTCAGCAGCATGGCGTCGCCGTAGCTGAAGAAGGCGTAGCGTTCCTTTACCGCCTCGCGGTAGGCCTTCATCACGGTGTCGTAGCCGGAGAAGGAAGACACCAGCATCAGCAAGGTCGATTCCGGCAGATGGAAGTTGGTGATCAGGGCGTCCACGCAGCGCCACTCGTAGCCCGGGTAGATGAAGATGTCGGTGTCGCCGGAGAAGGGCGCGATCTCGCCCGACTGGCTGGCGGTCTCCAGGCAGCGCACGCTGGTGGTGCCGACGGCGATGACCTTGTTGCCGCGAGCCTTGGCCGCGCGCACCTGGGCACAGGCCTGGTCACCCACCTCGATCCATTCGCTGTGCATGTGGTGCTCGTGGATATTGTCGACGCGCACCGGCTGGAAGGTACCGGCGCCCACGTGCAGGGTCACGTAGGCGGACTCGACGCCCCGCTCGGCCAGCCGCTCGAGCAGCGGCTCGTCGAAGTGCAGCCCGGCGGTCGGCGCGGCCACCGCCCCGTCGCGGCGGGCGTAGACGGTCTGGTAGCGCTCGCGGTCGGACAGCTCGTCGTCGCGGGTGATGTACGGCGGCAGCGGCATATGGCCGTGGCGCTCCAGCAGCGCGATCATCGGGGTATCGCCGAGAAAGCGCAGCTCGAACAGGGCGTCGCGGCGGCCTTCGACCACCGCCTGGATGCCGCCCTCGAAGTGAAGCTCGGTGCCGCGCTTCGGTGACTTGCTCGAACGCAGATGGACCAGCCCCCGATGGGCGTCCAGCGGCCGTTCGAGCAGCATTTCCACCTTGCCGCCGCTGGTCTTGTGGCCGTGTAGACGGGCGGGGATCACGCGGGTGTCGTTGAACACCAGCAGGTCGCCTGGCTCGAGCAACTGCTCGAGGTCCGGAAAGCGGCGGTGGTCGAGGTGTCCGCTGGCGCCGTCGACACACAGCAGGCGGCAGTCGCTGCGAACGTCGGACGGGTAACGGGCGATCAGCTCTTCGGGGAGCTCGAAATGAAAGTCGGCGCGCTGCATGGGAATTCGCAAGTCGTCAGGCGGGATGAAGGATGCCAAAGGCGCACAAGGATACCGTTTCCTGACCGCCACGTCAGGAAACGGCGTCGATCTTCTGTCACGACCACGCCATCAGCGTCAGTCCGTTTCGGCCATCCGCGAGGCGGACAGCGCAGTCGGGTCGACGACCAGGGGCCATCGGGGTGGCTACCACAGCAGCAGAATCAGACCGTAGGCCATCAGCGTCACCACCACCGTACTGATCAGGTTGAGGGCAAAGCCGGCACGAATCATCGACTGGATCTTCATGTGACCGGTGCCGAAGACGATGGCGTTGGGTGGTGTGGCCACCGGCATCATGAAGGCGCAGCTGGCGGCGATGGCGGCCGGCACGGTGATCAGCATCACCGGCAGATCCAGCGACAGCGCCAGGGCGCCGAGCAGCGGCAGGAAGGCCGCCGCGGTGGCGGTGTTGGACGTCACCTCGGTGAGGAAGATGATGACCAGCACCACGCCGCCGATGATCGCCAGCACCGGCAGGGCGCCGAGGATCGACAGCTGGTTGGCGATCCACTCGGCCAGCCCCGACTTGCTGATCGCTCCGGCCAGCGCGAGGCCGCCGCCGAACAGCAGAAGGATGCCCCAGGGCAGCTTCACTGCGTCTTCCCACACCATCAGCGCCTCGCCGGAACGACGGCCGGAAGGAATCAGGAACAGCGCCATGCCGGCGACGATGGCGATGGTGGTGTCGGACAGCCAGGAGGCGCCCATGTCATTGAGCAGCGGGCGCAGGATCCACAGCGCCGCCGCGGCCAGAAACAGCAGGCCGACACGGCGTTCGGCGGCACTCATCGGGCCCATCTCGGCGAGCTGGTCCTTGATCAGGTTGTCGCTTTCACCCTTGCCGACCTTCAGCGAGAAGCCGCCGCGGGACAGCCACCACCAGGTCAGCGACATCATCACCACACTGATCGGTACCCCGACCAGCATCCACTGGGCGAAGCCCAGGTCGATGCCGCGGTCATCGGCCAGATAACCCGCCAGCAGAGCGTTGGGCGGCGTGCCGATCAATGTGGCCACACCACCGATGCTGGCCGAATAGGCGATGCCCAACAGCAGCGCGGTGGCAAAGCGGCGCAGCTCATCAGGGTCGGAATCCTCGAGCAGGCTCAGCACCGAGATGCCGATGGGCAACATCATGATCGAGGTGGCGGTGTTGGACACCCACATGCTGAGAAAACCGGTGGCGATCATGAACCCGGCGATCTGGCGCTTGGGCTCGCTGCCGACGACCTTCAACACGTGCAGGGCGATACGCTTGTGCAGGTTCCAGGTCTGCATCGCGATACCGAGCAGGAAACCGCCAAGAAACAGATAGATGATCGGATTGGCGTAGCTGGCCGCGACCTCCTTGATGCTGCCGATGCCCACCGCCGGGGCCAGCACCAGGGGGATCAGCGAGGTCACCGGGATCGGGATCGCCTCGGTGGACCACCAGCTGGCCATCAGCAGTGCCATGCCGACGCAGCCCCAGGCGGCCTGTGACATGTCGCCGGGCGGGGGCAGCACCAGGGTGGCGATCAACAACAGCGGACCCAGCACCAGCCCGATGCGGCTGGCGATGGACGGATGGGGAACGGCTTCATTGCGAGTGTCAGCCATGGGCGACTCCATTCTGGGCTGGACGCGGGTCTCGTTGACCAGGGGCTTGGTTGACCTGGGGCAGGCGGAGCGCAGTCTACCAAGGTCTAACCCGAGCGGGCGAGCGTCAAGACATGGAGGAATGACCCACCTGCCGCCAGGGTGCCGAAACCGACGGCCGGTGGGGCTTTGGCTGACAACGGCCGAGGCCGATCCCAGGTCGATGCTCGGCCGGATGCGGCGGGTGCCGCGCCCGACAGGGGCGGGAGTCGCCTCGACAACGGCGCCATCGGCCCCCGACAGGCGCCAGCGAGCGGCTCAGGGGAATTGACCTCTGGCGCCACCCACGTATAATCCTCGCCCGTTGCCGGTGTGGCGGAATTGGTAGACGCAGCGGATTCAAAATCCGCCGGGTGCAAGCCCTTGTCGGTTCGAGTCCGACCGCCGGTACCACTTGAAAAACAGTCGCTTACGAGCGGCTGTTTGTGTTTCTACCCTCCCTCTTTCTAGTGCGTGGTCGCAGTTTGGTCGCAGAAGGCCCCGCTCAAGCTCGGCAGGCGGGAGCCGATATCGTCCAGACCCGCATCGAAAATGTGCGAGTAGCGGCTGGTGACGATCAGGCTGGAATGCCCAAGCAGATCGCGCACCGTGGTCATGCTCTCGCCGGCCTGGGCCAGCATGCTGGCATAGCTGTGGCGCAAGTCGTGAAAGCGCAGATCGGGCCGTCCCACGGATTGGCGAGCATGTTCCCACACCGTTCGCAGCCGATGATAGGTCGTAGCGAACGGTAGCTCCTCCAGCCATGCTCGGGCATCCTTCGGCACCGGCACCACCCTGGCCTTGCCGCTCTTCGTCTGGTCTGGTCGCAGCAGAATGCGACCACCTTGGACGTTCTGAGGGTCCAGAGCCAGCAGTTCGCCCTGGCGGAGCCCGGTGAGCGCCGCCAGGGCGATCACCCGCTTCTCGACAATCGAGTGATCGGGAATGGCTTGCAGAAGCTGACTCACCTGCTCGATGGTCAGGTACACATGCCGTTCGTTCTTCGGCATCTTCTTTCTGATCTTGTCGCCCAAGGGACGATCCAGCCATCCCCATTCCCGATAGGCAAGGTTCAGCACCCGCTTGACCACCTGCAGATGATTGTTGATGGTGCTCTGAGCACGTCCTTGCTTGCGGAGGTCGCGGGCCATCTCGCGGGCCTTGTCGACGCTGTCCATGCCGAGCAGTACCCGGTCGCCCATGTAGCGAGCCACAGGGCGGATAGCCTTCGCCTGACTGGCCACGTCGTACTCGTCGATCCATCGCTCGAGCCCCTCGATAAAGGTGCGCCGCGGTTGGCGCCCCATAGCCTCACCCTGGAAAGCCGCTTCGTTCAGCTCTGCCTGGCGCTTCGCTGCGTACTCGCGCGCCTGGCGCTCCCCCTCTCGATTCCCCGCAAACGTTCGTTGATATCGGTGACCGTGGTACGTTTCTGTGACCACCCACCGGTTCCTTTTTTCCCTGTATCTGACTGTGATTCCCATGTGTCGCGTACCTCAGGCTGAGGGCCGCGCTTGCAGCTCTCAGCGTACCTCTCCACTGCGCTCCGCTCAAAGCGAACAGCTGTGCCGATCTGGACGAAGCCGATGCGGTGCTTGTTGCCGTACACCCAGCTCGGGCTCATGCCCAGCCATTCAGCGACCTGATCCGGGCGCAGTAACCCTTTAGTCATACGTGCCCCCTCACTAGGTTGCTCAATGGGCTGTTGCTGTCGACGGCAAAGCCATGGGATTGGCTATCTTGGCCGCATCACGCGGGCAATTGTGGACGGCGAATTTCCCAGAATTTGACGTCACACTCTCCCCACCATGACTCCCCACCGTGACCACCGGGGATGACGGGGCTTGGAAAGCCCTGCGTGTGCTGCCAGCGGTGGAGCGTGCTTATTGAGCTGCCGTACCTCCGGTAGAGCTGGCGTGTATTGACGTATGCTTCGGCTCTCATGGTGAGTCTCCTGACTCCAGGTGTTGCCACAAAAGGTATCTATCGGATACTATTAAGACATCATAGAGGGCTTTGCGGAGGAGTCAAGCGGCATGTACGAGACGACGAGATTGGCCATCGGGCTTCGTATGGCGAGGGCAGCGGTGCAACTGACGCAGAATGCGTTGGCGGCCGAGCTAGGGGTTACAAAAATTGTTGTCGCGCGCAATGAAAAGCCCGACATGGCTATGCGTGCAGACACCCTCGTCAGGTTGATCTACGTCTTGCGGCAAAGGGGAGTAGAGCTGGATGTATTTAGCACGCTTGATAGCGTAAGGCTCTATATGACAGGGGGAGAGCTTGATGCAGCGGCCATGCGAATTTCTCGCGCAGCACTTAGCATGAACCAGCAAGGCTTTGCTGACTGCATCGGGTTGACTAAAGCCATCGTCACCCGCGGTGAAAGGCCGGGAGTCACCATGCGTTCAGATACATGGCATACCTTCAAGGTGAAAGTGAAGGAGCTAGGCATAGTGGTTGATTGGGTGCCAATGGTTGCTGACCTTACTGTTGTAGTGAATAGGCCAGCAATTGAAAGGATCGAAGCTATACAGCAAGGTAGCCTGCTTCCAGGTGAGCCAGGAAAGGAACTTATACCTACAAGCTTGGAAGATAAGATCAAAAGTAAAAACTGGCAGGAAAAGCATCGAATAAAATAATTATGGGCTTGTAGGTTTGTTTGGTGCGTGATTTTAGTTGGTCGATATGGTCCATCTTCCGGGACTGAAAGATCTGATGATTGCACAAGGAGCTCTTTGCTCGAGCTTAAGTATCGCAGGCTAGCATGGTTAGCCTATGTTGTTATGAGGGGGGGCTGTGGATAGAAATAATGGTGTTTATTCTTACACCTCTGAGATAGGTGGGTGCAGGGCTACCTCGTCTACTAGGCAAAGGCTAACTGAGGGTCAAGTACATGAAGTAACAGGAGCTACAGGTCAGGTTAGCTGTGCCCAGCTTCAGCCACAAGGTAGCCAACTTCCTCGACGCAATCGCAAGGATCGCAAGGTAGAAGCGATCTATGGGTTGCTGCGGGAATATTTTTATAAAGGTATCACGCCACGAGGCACCTCATTATTAGTCAACCGTGAAACATTGCAATCTACTCCTTTAGAGGCGAAACAGCTGGTGAGTACCGTTCAGAGCATTGCATATCACGCTTCTGGACTTGCAGTTAATAAAGGTGATATAGAGCAAGCGCTTGGGGTTATCGAGGGTGATGCACCAGAAGTTCAAAACCTGCGTGCAACTATAGGGCTGACGGTATGTGGTGACCAGGGCCAGGTATTCTTGTTAACACCTGTTGGCGTTATTGAAATCCAGCCAAGCGGTGGATACTTTCGCCCCGACAATATCGCCGGGGCGATAGGGTATGTTCGTTTGAAAAACGGTAAGCCTCCGTGCTATCAGGCAGTTTTTGGGGAAGTGCAACTCCAGCCATTGCTGTGGATTTTGGGCCAGCTAAATGTGCCTAATGATAGCCGATTATTGGTGGCCGCTTGGCTTGTAACTAGCCTTCATCCGGAGGCCGATAATGTACTGCTGGAGATCGTTGGGGAGCGGCGTAGTGGTAAAAGCTCTTTGCAAACTATTTTGAAGCATTTGATTGATCCAAGCTTTGAGTATTTGGTGGTGGACACACCCACTACCTCTAGGCAAGTCGATGTGCTTGGAAGGCGAGATAACGTTATTAGCTTAGATAAGGTCGATGGTCTGAGCCAAAAAGTTCAGAGTGCGCTCCTGACACTGCTCGAGGGTAAATTAACTGATATTAGTACGTCAAAGAAGGAGAGGGATACAAATGTCATGCTTTCTCATCCGGTTTTGTTGAACAGTGCTGAAAGTGTTGTCACTTGGTCCGATTTGGCAGATCGCAGTGTCCTTGTTCAGCTACCTCGAATCGAAAATATTAAAGAGAATTACTTTAATCAAGTGAGTCACCACGTGAATTTCGCTTTTGCAAGCTTGGTGAAGTTGTTGGGGTACGTTCATAGCCGCTGGAAATCTATCAACCCGACATCATGCCCAGCTGGTATGATTGATTTTTACCGCATTGGCATTAGTGTGGCTGAAGCCCTTGGTTCCAGTGCCGAAGATTTTGATTATCAGGTTCAGGCGAGCATGAAACGCCGGTTTGCATTAGAGCTCTCTGAGCATCCTGTCGCCGTTGCTGTGAGGGACTTGCTAGGCGCTTCCGGCGAGGACTGCCTAGATATACCCGTAGGGCAGTTTCTTGTTAGGCTGAATGACTACCGTCCTGATCACACTGAGGATAAGGATTGGCCGCGTAGCCCTCGTCATTTGGGAGCTAAACTGGATAGCTGTGGTGCCCTGATGGAAGCGCATGGTGTGCGCGTAGGCCCGCCCGTGCGAAAGGGTAAGCATGGAGTTTTTCATCGCAGGATCGAGAAATGCCCCTCGCAGCTATACCACCAGTGGAACGCTACTCCCGTGAGTAGTATCTAGCAGGATACAGGCGTGATGCGCGCCTGTAGGCAGGATGTCTGGATGTCTTGAATTATTTTTCGCCATAATAACCATGTTTTTGCGCTATTCAGTGGCGTTTCCTCGGCATGTCATCCAGTTGTCTTGTTCCGGTGCATGTCCACCCACCGGCGGATTAGCGTCGTGCCCGGTGCTTTCGGCATTCGCCGGAACTGAAGCCATTCTTCCAATGTTCGATGCGGCACACCAACCTCCTTAGCCATTTGGGCTTGAGTGATCCCTCGCAGCTTTCGCAAGGCAGCAGCATCACGGATTAGTCGGCGCTTTGGTTCATTCTGCTCCATGGCGGCTAGCCGTGCATGATCAGGGTCTAATGATTCCGGCTGGTAGACCTGTGATTGGGTATGAGGTGGCGTGTTTGAACCACCAGTATTGCTTATCGACGCGGTAGGGTGTTGCCAAGGGTATCGTGTCATGAGGGCTCTCCTGCATATCAAAAGGAAAGGCCCGTCAAAGCGGGCCTATACAAGGGATATGTGTCTTATTTCTGGCTCGTCATCAGGCCGTGGTGCCTTTCACCAAAATGCTTGGTATGAGCTTTACAGAGATAGCTGCTACGTCGGAAGGCGTCGGGTAGTAGGTGATAGTCTAGGCTGGGTTCAAGATAATATTGCCTTACACCTTTGCGATTAAAGCCGAACTGAACCCCATCCACAGCTTCCTCGTCGGTCGTCTTCAAAGCACTGGCCCATGCGCCTACTATCAACCAGAACGGGTTGTCTTCTTCTGACTCCATGGCGCCAATGTGGCGAAAGGCATGACCATTGAGTAGAAGCATGACGTGATAGTGAAGCCCTTGGTTCTTATCTCCAATTTCACGGGCGATGATGTAGCGAACTGGGCACTTGTGTGGGCTACGTTTACGGTGAAGGTTAGCTTTAATCTTGGCTTCTAACGAATCTAGGAAAAGGCGAATCACGCCGTTTCCACCTGCATTTTGAGGAAGAGGGACTTGCGCTG
The DNA here is from genome assembly GCF_030733595.1 of Halomonas sp. MMSF_3323. Classification (NCBI taxonomy): domain Bacteria; kingdom Pseudomonadati; phylum Pseudomonadota; class Gammaproteobacteria; order Oceanospirillales; family Halomonadaceae; genus Halomonas; species Halomonas sp. MMSF_3323. The sequence goes on from NZ_JASHIT010000043.1 coordinate 19,892, forward strand.
GTACCTTTAGATCAAAGCGTACTACTAGAACCTTGCTATGTGCATGCAATGCATTATCAAATACCTTATAAGCTCGGTCGAGATAACTTGTGATCAAAGGCCCGTCCTTGGTGAGCACGGGTAGCGTGACATTTTCTTTTGGAGAGTATTCCTGGCTGTAATGCAGAATGTGATTGCGGTTTTGTTTTAGGCGCTTCGGTTGTTTCAGAAGCTTGGGCTGTTTCATGAAGTTGGCTCCGTTAACTGTAAGAAGCGAGTCTCGTTGACTCGCCAGTATTGCCACGTGCAGGGGAGCAGCTAAGGAACGACGGTAAGTGCTATCAATAACCAATATGTGCGCTTGCTTCACGCTCTACTCGGTCAGCTATTTGAGCATTGATGCGGATAACGGTTGGCGTTACGACAGGGTTGGTGTTTTAGCACCACCCAGTCTCACTAGTGTGCTCAATGATGGTGTTATAAATACACCATTGAATAATCTCATCCAGTAGCTCTAAAGCAGTAGGTATATATTAACGTTTACCTAATTATCGATATCCGGTTATGCTTCGGTACCGCTGACACTTTTATCGATTATGTTAAGCGCTGCCTAGCGTTTTTTGTCCCATTAGTGCTCCCGCAAAAAATGAACTCGTGGCATCAGATAACTAGGCCGTGTAAAGAATTACATCACCCCATTCTAGCTACTCCGGCGTTTGCCGTCGCAGGCCTTATTTCCCCACTTTTTTACGTTGCTGCCGTATACATACTATGTACACACCGCGCGTCACGTTCTCATTAGATTGAAAAAAATCTCAACCACACACTACCTCCATGAAACCCCAGACGATTGGGTTATCAATCATCATCATGGAGGTACTCCCATGCCCACATGCTGTCCAAGCTGTGGCTCTCATCACGTCATCACTCGACATCATGGCCGCAAGGTATGCGGCATTACCGGAGCTGCTGCCGGTACGGCGTCAGGATCGGCAGGAGCGCTCAGTGGTGCCAAGACCGGTGCCCTCGTAGGGGCGATGGCCGGCCCTGTTGGTATCACCATTGGCAGCCTCACCGGCGCCGTCCTGGGCGGCCTGATTGGCTGTGCCGCTGGCGGCGTCACCGGGGCACGCCTCGGTGCGCAGCTTGACGACAAGATGCTCGACAACCATCAGTGCCGCGATTGCGGCCACACCTTCCGCCCCGAGGCGGACTGACCTCGTTCTCAACCCTTTCTCTCAATCCTCACGAGCATGGCCCGCTGCCCTTGGGTGGCGGGCTGCTATGCCGTGATCTCGACAATCAAGGAGCAATACTCATGGCACATCAGATCGAACAGATGGCTTACGTCGGCGACACCCCCTGGCACGGACTGGGGCAGCAGCTGTCACGCCATCAGCCGCTGGAGGTGTGGCGGCAACAGGCCGGCATGGACTGGCACATTGACGAATCCCCGGTACGCTTCATCGCCGATGGCGCGGGGCACCTGGGCAGCATCCACTCTTTCCCGGAGCAGAAGGTGCTCTACCGCTCGGATACCCGGGCACCGCTGTCGGTGGTCTCCCAGCGCTACAAGGTGGTGCAGCCCGAGGAGGTGCTGGAGTTCTACCGGGATCTCACGGAATACGCTGGCTACGAATTGGAGACGGCCGGCGTGCTCAAGGGTGGTCGCAAGTTCTGGGCGTTGGCGAAAAGTGGTCTGGGCGGGGCCTTGAAGGGCCAGGACCAGGTCAACGACTACCTGCTGCTGGCCACGTCCTGCGATGGCTCCCTGGCCACCGTCGCCACCCCGACGTCAGTGCGCGTGGTCTGCAACAACACCCTGACCATTGCGGTGGACGGCACCTCTCAGGGTGTGAAGGTGCCGCACAGCACCGAATTCCGTCCTCAGCTGGTCAAACAGCAGCTGGGGATCTCCGTGTCGCAGTGGGACGACTTCATGTATCGCCTGAAGACCCTGGCCGAGCGCAAGGTCAGCCAGGAAGAAGCGAGGACCTACTTTCAGTCGGTGATCTGCAACGCCGAGGCCCCGCTGGAGGATCCGTCCAAGCTGCCCAACGTCCGCGCCCTCAATCGCGTCCAGAAGCTCTACCAGGGCGATGGACGCGGCTCTCAGCTGTGCACCGCGCAAGGCACCGCCTGGGGCCTGCTCAACGCGGTCACCGAGTACGTGGACCACGAGAAGCGCGCTCGCAGCAACGACTACCGCATGGACTCCGCGTGGTTCGGCCAGGGCGCCGGTCTCAAGGACAAGGCGCTGGAATCCGCTCTTGAGCTGGTGGCCTGAACGGCGTCCTGCGTCCTCCCACCCCCGTCTTTCCCTCACCACGGCATAGCGCCCGGCCCATCAAAGGCCGGGCGTTTTTGTTTATGGAGGTACCGATGCAACCACCCATGACATTCGAGATCTGCCATGCCCTGACCCAGCTGACGCGTCAGCTGCTGGAGGCCGGCGAGCAATCGATCGAAACCCACGTGCTGGCCAAGGGCCAGGTCTATCGCGTGGCCCTGTCCCTGGAGCCGGTCCCGACCGCGGAGCTCCCTGACGTCATCCAACGCTATCGATAACGGAGGCCATCATGGCAACCCCCATTCATCCCAAGACCGCCGATCAGGCACCGGTCGCCCACGCCACCCAGGACAGCACCGCGATCATCCAGGTGATCGAGCGGGCGGCCCTCAATCCCGAGGTCGACATCGACAAGATGGAACGCCTGCTGCAGATGCAGGAGCGGGTGCTCGACCGCCAGGCGCTGATGGCCTACAGCGCCGCCATGGCGGCCATGCAGACCGAACTGCCGAGCATCGCCGAGCGTGGCAAGACCAACAACGGGCACTACGCCACCCTGGAGGACATCGTCGATACCGTGCGGCCGATCATGAAGAAGCACGGCTTCGCGGTGAGTTTTCGGATCCAGACCCAGGAGCGCGGCATCCAGGTCACCGGCGTGCTGATGCACCAGGACGGCCACCGCGAGGAGACCAGCATGCTACTGCCGGCCGACACCAGCGGCAGCAAGAACGCAGTGCAGGCCTTCGGTTCCTCGACCAGCTACGGCAAGCGCTACGTGCTCTGCGCCCTGCTCAACATCACCACCCGCGGACAGGACGACAACGGCCATGCCGCCGCCCCGGTGAAACTCGTCACACCTTTCCAGGCGGGACAGATCCGGCAGCTGATAGTCGCCTGTCCACAGGCCACTCAGGAGTGGTTCGTCGGCAAGTACGGCGAGCCCGAGCAGGTGCCACGCAGCGACTTCGACAGGCTACGCGCCTCTCTGCAAAAGCGAGCACTGACCAACCGCCAACGTCACTGACCGGTCAGCGAGGGGGCAACCCCTCGCCGCCTATGCCGCCTCATCGAGAAGGAGATCGTCATGCAGATCCTGACACTGGAACAGGGCACGCCCGAGTGGCATGCCGCCCGCCTCGGCATCATCACCATGTCCGAGCTGAAGACACTGCTGGTCAAGGGCAAGGGGCCGGACGGCTTCGGTGCCGGCGCTTTGAGCTATATGCACCAGCTGATCGGCGAGCGCATCACCGGTGAGCCGTCCGATGCCTTCCCGGGTAATGCTCACACTCATCGTGGCCACGAACTGGAGCCGGTAGCCCGCGAGCTCTACCACGAGGCCACCGGCCTGCCCCGACTGGAGCAGGTCGGCATCATCCTCAACCACGGAGTGGGCTACTCACCGGATTGCCTGGTGGACAGCAACGGCCTGGTGGAGATCAAGACCAAGCTACCCAAGTACCAGATCGAGCTGCTGCTCGAGGGAGAGCTGCCCCAGGAGCATGTCGCCCAGTGCCAGGGCGGCCTGTGGGTCAGTGAGCGAGAGTGGATCGACTTCGTCAGCTACTGGCCGGGGATGCCGCTGTTCGTGAAGCGTGCCTACCGGGACGAAGCGATGATCCGCACCATCGCCGAGCGCGTCGCGGCGTTCTACGAAGAACTGGAGCGCCGCATGGCGCTGGTAATGGCCGCCTGAGGAGAACGATCATGAACCACCGCAAGCTCAAGGCCGGTGAAGTCGCCGGTACCTATGACATCACCACGCCGATCACCGAGGCCGAGTTGGTCAGCAGCGCCCAGGCCTTCGCCAGACGGCTTCTGGCCCGAGGCCGTAAACTCACCCGGCCGGACCTGGTGTTCGACTACCTGCAGGTGCTCTTCCAGGGCTACGAGCACGAGGTGTTCAGTGCCCTGTTCCTCGACACCCAGCATCGCCTCATCCACTTCGAGACGCTGTTCCGAGGCACCATCGACTCGGCCAGCGTCTACCCGAGGGAAGTGGTCAAGCGTGCCCTGACGCATAACGCCGCGGCGGTGATCTTCGTTCACAACCACCCCTCGGGTGACCCCGAGCCCAGGGACGCCGACCGGCGCATCCCCCAGCGCCTGAAGGAAGCGCTGGGCCTGGTGGAGATCCGCGTCGTCGACCACATCGTGGTCGGGAGCGAGGGATGCCAGTCCTTTGCGGAGCTCGGGTACATCTAGGCGTTATCCAGCTTTACGGCCTACAACCCGGTGCTGCCCTCAAGGGCAGCACCGGTATCTCAAGCCATCTTTTTTGTTTCGAGAGCTGCTTCCAGGAAACCGGCGACCGGCTGTTCCGCGGTGGTAACGAGTTCTATGGTGGAGTCAGCAAGTACTGGTTAAGTCAGCCAGAACTATCTGCCAAGGGCAACCAGAAGATGACAACGGAGATACCTCTACAACATTGTCAATCCTCTACTGATTGAACTACGTGATAGTTGCCCCCATAATCGACGCCAACGTAACCAGAGGAGTCAGCCCATGTCATTTCTCAATACCTATCTTCAGAAAGAACAGCAGCTCAAGCAGCTTCAGGAAGAGCTGAAGAAGATGGAGAACGATGAGCGCCTCAAGACCGAGCTGGACTTCAAGAACCATCTCGAGAATCTGATGCGCGAATTCGACAAGTCCGCCGCCGAGGTCATCAAGCTGCTGGATCCAACCCAGAGCACCAGCAAAAGCTCTAGCGGCAACACTGGCTCAGGTCGCGCCAAGCGCAAGCTGAAGATCTATAAGAACCCCAACACCGGTGAAGTCGTCGAAACCCGTGGCGGAAACCAGAAAACGCTGAAGGCATGGAAGGATGAGCACGGTGCGGAAACAGTCGAGGGCTGGTTGGTGAGGACAGAAGACTAACCAGCTTATGTCCTGCCTTCCAAAAAAGTGGCAGGCAGGGCAGCTTTCGGCCCGAAGCAGATGTTCATAACATACTGATATAACGCCTAATATCACCGGTCATGAAACCGGAGCGACCCGGCGCTATACCTCAGGCGAGATCTGGAGCAGACGCTCAAACGCTACGCTTGGCTGTACAATCACCACATCCCTCAGAAGGCGCTGCATCATCAATCACCGATTGCAGCGATGAAGGAATGGCAGGCCAAGCGGCCGGAGTTATTCACCAAGTGGGTAGTCAATCACACGGGACCCGACAGTCGAGCGTAGCGAAAACGTCGTTCTGCTCGGCCCACCGGGCGTGGGAAAGACCCACCTCGCCGTGGCATTAGCCGTGAAAGCCGCCGAAGCCGGTCACCGCGTGCTGTTCATGACCCTGGACCGGCTGCTCAGCACCCTGGTGCGAGCACGGCAGGAGAACCGTCTCGACCGGCAACTTCAGCAGCTGACCTACCCGAAGGTGCAGGTCCTGGACGAGATCGGCTACCTGCCGATGACGCGAGAGGAAGCCAGCCTGTTCTTCCGGCTGATCAATCGGCGCTACGAGCGAGCCAGTACCATCGTGACCTCGAACAAGTCGTTCATGGACTGGGGCGAGATCTTCGGTGACCAAGTCATCGCCACCGCGATCCTAGACCGGCTGCTCCACCATTCCACCACGCTGAACATCAAAGGCGAGAGTTACCGACTGAAGGACAAGCGACGAGCCAGCCTGGTGGCCACACCCACCAAAAAAGTACGCGCTATCACACGGCCTTGAAACTGTACCGATGAAAGAACACTGATAAAAATAGAACAATCTGAATTGATGAACTGGAGGTGCGCAGGCGACTGCATGGCCGCCGCCCTATAAAATGGCCTTGTTGAGCGTTTCTTGCGCTCCTTGAAGTAGAAGTGGGATTTGCTTTGTGGCTTCGAGTATCTGGAAAATCTTGGGTCGTTATTGACTTCTTGAAATGGTTCTATAATCCAGGATGTCGATATCTGGCTCTCGGTTATATAGCTATTTAAGCTCCTCCGGCACTAGCCGGGAAAGGTGTGAAAAGTCAGAGGGGGTTACACTGCCAAAATCATTATTAAAAAATGGATGGTGGGGTATTATTATATTGCTTTCTGATTGTGGTGAGGAGGTGATTGGCCATTTCCTCACCACAAAGTTTCTCACTATTGAGCTATGCCGTAAATGGTGCTTAAGCATATCCCAACAAAGCTGCTAAAAGTTCCAAAAACTATCCAAAGGTTAAAAAATTCATCTTTTCGAATGAGTAAGTATGAGATTAAAAGGGAGAATAATGGTGTTGTGGCTGCTAGGGGGGCTACGATCACTAAGTTTCCACTTTTTAAAGCTAGAATGAGGAGGATTGGCCCAAAGCTGGAAAGAATCCCAGCAATTGTCAATATGTTTAAATCTTTTCGGTCGCAAGCCCTAAATATGTTTTTGTTTTTTGGGAGTATGAATAGTGAGGCAATGAGCCAGGAAGTAATAGTTGTTATCGCTGCTGCGATGATTGGATCAGTGTCCGAAGTAACGCCTGCTTTCCTAAGTGCAATAGAGGATCCATACGAGACTGATGCGGCTAACGGGTAAATAAGAGATATGTTTACTATCCTCGTGCTTGCCACGCTGCTAGAAACAGAGGAGCTTTGCAAACCAATTATAATGCTACCAGTAAGTACAAGGAAGGCTCCTGCCAGACCTAGGAGGGTTGTTTCTTCACCCATAAATAATAGTGCTAGCATTATTGAAATAAGTGGGTGCGTTAGGGTTAGCGGGGTTGTGATGTTTGCACCTAATTTTGCCATTCCTAAGAATTGGAAAAATCGTCCTAGAAGAGGAGCGAATATTCCCGCGAGGATGAAGTGCCACCAGTCCAAAATTTGAAATCCATGGAAGTCGATCCTCAATAATCCCCAAAACCCTAATACAAGAGTGTTTATGCTTAAGGTCAACCATAAAGCTGCAGTGGAAGATGTGTTCTTAGTTCCTGCTTTAACCAATACAAAAGTTAAGGCAAACATAAGGGAGGATAGAAGTGAATATGTTACAGATAGCGTGGTCCCGCTGAACATGGAAAAGCTTTCCTTTAGTTGTACGATTTGATTGCTGTATCAATGCGGACATTATGCTGATGCTGCTTAGGGTGTGAAGGTTTAAATGGATGTAGACATCGCTTTGCAGTCGCTAATTCGCAAAAGGTTGCAAGTGGTAAATAGCTTCTGGGGATGTTTGTAAGCATCTTCGAGTTAAGTCCACTCCCCATCACTGCTAACGTTTTTCGCCAGAGCTCTTTGACGACTATGCTCTACAAGAAAGGACCCAGTAATGCAAGGTGCAGCAATATCAACCGAGCTGACAGCTATCTGGACCCCTAAAGAGTTCAGGCTGTGACGCTGCGCCAGGATCCATGTGGCAGCTGGCCTGCAGTGTTCCACCCAGTTTGACGATAGTGGGCTAGCTAGCGCATGCCCCTTTCACGCTATCCCGCCTGCTCAAGTGCTTGAGTCGATACAGATACCATGCGGGTAAATATCTCCGACTGAAAGATGACACGAGTAGCTGCTTGAGGTCGTCAGCGGAGACGGAACTTACCACCTTTGGGAGTAGCGCGCTACTGACCAGGCCGCTCAAAGAAGTGGTGTATTCTGCGATTGATGCAGAAGGCGTCGGCGCCATCCTTGATTGATTCCGCTTCGCTGAAAAGTGGTGGCCCCGATCTTGCCAATAATCGTCTGCACCAACCAGGAGATCAGTTGGGCCCGACGGACTCGGGGGTTGATCATCCCAATTGCACTGTGGGGCGGTGCCGGTTGGGCTCCATCTCTGTGAACTTGTACACCTACCGTAGCATGCCATGTCTGACTGTCGCCAAGGTGGTTACGAAGTCGGCCGCAATCAGGCCAGAGCCTGCTGCAAGTACACGAAGCCTGCATAGCGGTACGGCATCAGTGGTATTGATGACATGTATGAGCGATCAGTACAGGTAGCTATCCCCTTCACGCGTTGCTTTATCCGTCCCTCTGTCGCGCTGGCAACAATGGTTAGGCAAGCCTGCGGTGCCTTTATATTGCTTTTTTAGAATTAATTTTCTCTTTTAAATTAGACGATAGTCTAATTTTTGGCCGACATGCGTGCCATGTTCTGCCCTCGGTAACCACTTATCCGACATGATGAAGGCCACTGGGTGTTCTTTCTATCTATCTGAATTAAAGGCATAAATTCTCATTGCCAGGCAGGTTCTTATGCGACATCGTCGCCCACTAGGGGCCGCGAGAGGAAATCCTTTGTGCGACTTTAGTAGGTTTGACTCCTTCACGGGAGGCGTTATCTTAGGTCTGTAAGTTAGGTATCTAAGTAAATGCGTCGCCACCCAATGGTGACCTGGGACCCTCCCAACAAGAAGGAGACCGTGAGCTATGTTGACCCCGGAAGATAATGAACTGCTGTGCCGTGTCGAAGGCGAGGCCCCGATGGGGGAGATCATGCGTCGTCACTGGCTTCCTGCCTGCCTCTCTGAAGAAATCTTGGAACCGGACGGGGATCCGGTGCGGGTGAGGCTGCTGGGCGAAGACCTGGTTGCCTTCCGCGATACCGACGGCCGAGTGGGTGTGCTGGACGAGATGTGTCCCCACCGCCGGGCGTCGCTGGTGTTGGGCCGTAATGAGGAATGTGGGCTGCGCTGCCTCTATCACGGCTGGAAGATGGACGTCGACGGTAACGTGCTCGAGATGTCATCCGAGCCGCCGGAGTCGAAGATGACCGAGAAGGTCAAGCACAAGGCCTATCCTACCCATGAGGCGGCGGGTTTTGTCTGGGTCTATATGGGCCCTCCCGACGAGCAGCCGGAGTTCACGGCCCCGGTGTTCCAGCCGACACCCGATACCAAGGTGTCCATCTCCAAGGTCATCATCGACTGCAATTGGGCCCAGATCCTCGAAGGGGCCATCGACTCGGCGCACTCGTCCAGCCTGCACTCCACCGACATGGTGCCAGCGCGGACCACTGGCGCCGAAGCCACGGATACGCTGTGGCTGCGTCCCTCCACGGACAAGGCGCCACGCCTACAGGTCCAGAAGACGCGCTTCGGCTTCCGCTACGCGGCGATTCGTCGGCCGATCAAGGATGCCAAGACGCACGACTACGTGCGTACCACGTTGTTCATCGCCCCTTATACCGTGCAGATTCCACCGAACAACCAATACGACATCGCCATTCTGCACGTGCCGATCGACGACACCCACACCGCCTTTCATTTCATCGCCTGGGGCGACCCCGCCACCACGCCGGATACGGAGTCCTGGCGCAAGTTCCTGGGTACGCAGATCGGTCTCGATGTCGATAAGAGCTTCCGTAAGTTCCGCACCCGCGAGAACAACTACTGGCAGGATCGGCGGATAATGCAGCTGGGCACGAGCTTTACCGGCATTAAGGGGATCCCCAACCAGGACATCGCCATGTGGGAAACCATGGGGCCGATCGCCGATCGCACCCATGACCGACTGGGCGCGAGCGACCTGGCGATCGTCGAGTTCCGTCGCCAGATGCTCCAGGCGGCCAAGACCATGCAACAGGGTGGGACAGCCATCGGTGCCGAAGAGCCACGCATTCCGCATTACAAGCTTAAATCCTTCCAGGGCGTTGTGACTAAGGAAACCGACTGGCGTGAGCTGGGCACGGCCCCGGAAGAGGCAGAGTATTACGTAGAAGAATGAGTTCATGACACCCGCTCAGCGGTACGGCCATAACTCGCGTGGGAGGCGTGCTCGCCTCCCAGCATGGCGACTCTCTGATCACAACACAGGAACCCTGATGAACAAGCTCGAACTTTCCATTGCGGTGGGTAATTATGACCGCATGCGCCCCCTGATCGACGGCGAGGTACAGATCGATGGCGTGAACCCGGTGTTCATGCTGCATGATCCGGAGGAAATCTTCTTTCGAGCCTTCCGGCATGCCGACTTCGACATCACCGAGCTGTCACTGAGCAGCTATACGGTGAAGACGGCGGCGGAGAATTGCCCCTATATCGGAGTGCCAGTGTTCCCCTCGCGCGCCTTCCGACATACCTCGATCTATGTGCGTACCGATCGCGGTATCGAAACGCCCGCCGATCTGCGCGGCAAGCGCATCGGCGTGCCCGAGTATCAATTGACCGCCAACGTGTGGGCACGGTTGTTTCTCGAAGAGGACCACGGCCTCAAGCCAAGTGATGTGACCTGGATGCGCGGCGGCTACGAGGAGCCTGGCCGGGTCGAGAAGATCAACCTTGATCTGCCCGATGGGGTGCGCGTGGAGAACATACCCGAAGGGGAAACCCTCTCCGGCATGCTGGCCGCAGGCGAACTGGATGCGGTGATGGGGCCACGCGCACCTTCCTGTTTCGAGCAGGGGCATCCTCACGTGGGTTATCTCTACGCTGACCCGCAGCAAGCGGCATCGGATTGGTACCGCCGCACCGGACTCTTTCCAATCATGCACCTGTTGGGTATCCGCAAGACACTCGTCGAACGACACCCCTGGTTGCCGTTCTCGGTCTACAAGGCCTTCGAGCAGTCAAAGGCACGTGCTTTAGCAAAACTCAGCGACACCTCGGCCACCAAAGTGACCCTGCCATTCGTCGAGGATCAGCTGCGGGCCGCGCGCCAGCTCATGGGGGATGACTTCTGGTCCTATGGTTTCGCCCCCAACCGCAAGACCCTGGAGCGCTTTCTCCGGCAACATCACACAGAGGGATTGTCTCGGCGGCTGCTGGAGCCCGAGGAACTCTTCCATCCCGCCACTCTGGAGAGCTTCAAGATCTGATCGACCTCGGCACGGGAAGACCGATGCCTGATAACGACAATAGAACGTCTGATAACAATCAATGACGACTTCAGACTACAAGGTGAAATAATGAAATTATCCATCAAGAAAACCCTGATGACTGCGGCCCTTGTCCTCCCCGGCCTGATGATGAACGTCGCCGCTGCTCAGAGCTATAACCTGACGGTCGCCGGCGCCTCGCCGGGTGGACTCTGGTCGCTGCTCGGTGCCGGCCTGGATAGCGCCATGAAGGCCGAGTTCCCCGGTTCGACCGTCACCTATCAAACCTCCGGTGGTGGACTCGCCAACGTGGCCGTCCTCCAACGCAATGACGCCAGTCTCGCCATCATCGAGGATGCTGTTCTGCAGCGGGCTCGAGAGGGTGAGGCACCATTCCGTGAACCGACCGACGATATCCGCGTGCTCGCCAACCTCTATACCTGGGCGCCAATGCAGCCGGTCATGCGAGAAGCGTTTGCCGAAGAGTACGACATCGATAGCTTCGCTGACATTGGCGAGGTCAAGCCACCTATCACCATTGCCATCAACAAGCGGGGGAATATCGCCTCCAGCGTGGCCGAGACCATGCTCGAAACCATTGGGGCGAGTCCCGAGGAGGTCAAGCGTTGGGGCGGCGACATCATCTACGCAGCCTCCGGCGAGCAGGCGAACCTGATCCAGGACCGTCGTGCCGACATGATCCTCAACAGCCTGTTCGTCGGTCATAGCTCGCTCATGCAGGCCGGGACAAGCGTCGATCTTACCCTGTTGCCGCTGCCCGAGGAGATCGTACAGGCGGTCACCGCGAGTACGGGCACCACGCCCTTCGTCATCCCTGGTGGCGCCTATGAGTGGGCCCCCAATGACGTCCCCACGGTCTCGATCAGCGCCACCCTGGCAGTGCGCAGCGATATGGACGAACAGCAGGCCTATGATCTGACCAAGGCCATCTACGAAAACTACGAGAAGATCGCCGGCGTGCATCCTGCCATGAAGACCCTGTCGCCCGAGATCATGGCCTCCGTGGAAGTCACCCCCTATCACGACGGCGCCGCACGCTACCTGAAAGAAGCGGGCCTTCGTTAATCGAGTGAGTCGGCATCAATGCCGAGGAGGTATCGATGAATCAGTTCCTTTCGATCCTGACGGGGACCGGCTCCAAGCGACAGTTGACAGGCATGCTGGGCATGGCAGTGCATGGATGCGCTGCCCTGGTGGCACTGGCGGTCATCTACACCACGACGATCGTGTACGTCGATCTCTACGTCATGATGGTGGTGTTCCTGTCTGCCATGCTGGCCCTGCTGTTCATAAACGTCAGCCCCGGCCCTCGGGGACGCGAGGACCGTCCAGGTCTGATCGACTGGTGCCTGGTGCTGGCCAGCATCGCCGTAGGTGTGTATTTCTTGCTGGAAAGTCAGCGAATCGCCGAACGCATCACGCTGCTGTTCCCGCTGGAAACGCCGGACCTGGTCGCGGCCAGCGTGCTGCTGGCGCTGACCATCGAGGCGACGCGGCGAACCGTGGGCTTCGGCCTGACCAGCGTGGTCCTGGTGTTCGTGGTCTACAACCTGTGGGGGCATGGCCTGCCGGGGGCGCTCGGATTTCGGGAAGTCAGCTATAACCACTTCCTGGATATCATGATGTTCACCTCGGATGGCTTGTTCGGCGTGCCGCTGCGTGTCGCCGCGACCTATGCCTTCCTGTTCGTGATGTTCGGGACCTTCCTGTCCAAGGCGGGCGGTGCCGAGTTCTTCTACAACTTGTCGTCGTCGCTCGCCGGGCGTCGCACCGGTGGACCGGCGAAGATCGCCGTGATCTCATCCGGCCTGTACGGCACCATGTCGGGTAGCCCGACTTCCGATGTGGTCACGACGGGGTCCGTCACCATCCCCATCATGCAGCGTCTGGGCTACAGCAAGCCGCTGTCCGGCAGCGTCGAGGTGGCGGCTTCCGCCGGGGGCAGCCTCTTGCCGCCGGTGATGGGCTCGGCAGCGTTCATCATGGCGGAATACACCGGCATCGAATACCGGGATATCGCCATCGCCGGCATCGTTCCTGCCCTGCTGTATTACCTATGCGTCTACGCCCAGGTGCACCTGCGCTCCCAGAAGCTGGGCCTGCGTGGCCTGTCCAAGGAGGAAACTCCCCCGCTGAAGAAGACCCTCAAGAACGGCGGCCTGTTCATTGTGCCCCTGGTGGCACTGTCAGGCGCACTGCTGATGGGTTATTCACCGACCTTCGTGGCGGCCATCGCTACAGCGGTGGTACTGATGGTGGCGATGGTGCATCCTTCGACCCGCATGGGTCCCCGAGCGATCTGGGATGCCTTGGCTGTAACAACGCTACGCATGGTATCGGTGGTAGCGGCCTGCGCCGCGGCCGGGTTGGTGATCGGCGGCATCTCCATGACCGGTCTGGGCGGCAAGTTCGCCGACCTGGTCTACTTGATGGCCGGGGACAGCGCCTTCCTGGCGCTGGTCATCTCCGCCGTATTGGCAATCATCCTAGGAATGGGCATGCCTACACCGTCGGCCTTCATCCTCGCCGCCGTACTCGTGGGGCCTACGCTGCTCTCGATGGACTTCAGCGTACTGCAGACCAATATGTTTATCCTCTACTTCGCCGTGCTCTCGGCAATGACCCCGCCGGTGGCGGTCGCGGCATTCGCGGCTTCGGCCATCGCCGATGCTAGCCCGCTGAAGATCGCCGTTGGCGCTGTCAGGCTGGCTATCACCGCCTTCATCGTGCCGTTCGCGTTCGTTTACGGCGAGGGCCTGCTGATGGTCGGCAGCTGGGAGGCGATCACCGTCTCCTGTGTCACGGCGGTAGTGGGGGTGCTGCTGTTGAGTATCGCCGTGGAGGGCTTCTGGCGTCAGCGCCTGGCTAGACTCCCGAGGCTTGGCTTCGGTCTGGCAGGGCTGCTCTTTATCACTCCCAGTTGGTGGGCCGTGGTCGCGGCCATGCTGGTGGGCACCCTGGCGATCATCGCCACCCCGCACCTGCGGCTGCATGGGCACAAGGAACCGGCATGACGGTGTCGCCAACCGGCCGCTAACCCACAAACCGCGTCACCCCTGCCGAAGAGCAGGGCAGGTTGGCCCCGGTATCGCGTCTTGCGGTGCCGGGGTCGCTGCCGCTGGTGACGCCACTCGAACCATGAAGACCAAAGGCACGAACATGTATCGAATCGACAGCCAAGCACTCAGCGAGGCGATTACCCGTAATGTCACAATGGCACTGGAGGAAGATGTCGGCAACGGCGATATCACTGCGCAACTGGTCGCACCGAACTGTCAGGGAGAAGCCCGCATCACGGCCAAGGAAGGCGCTACCCTGTGCGGCGTCGCCTGGGTCGATGAGGTCTTCCGTCAGCTTGATCCGGCCGTACGGATCAAGTGGCACGTGGCCGATGGTGACCGAGTCGAGCCCGGCCAGATGCTCTGCCGTCTGACGGGCAACGCCCGCTCGCTGCTCAGCGGAGAACGCAGCGCGCTCAACTTCCTCCAGTTGCTCTCGGGCACCGCTACTCGCAGCCGGCACTATGCCGACCTGGTCGAAGGCACCGCGGTGAGGTTGCTGGACACGCGCAAGACCCTACCGGGGCTGCGCCTGGCACAGAAGTATGCGGTCGCCTGTGGAGGCTGCCACAGCCACCGGATGGGACTGTATGACGCCTACCTGATCAAGGAGAACCACATCGCCGCCTGCGGCGGCATCGCCCCGGCGATCGAGGCGGCGCGACGCCTAGCTCCCGGCAAGCCCATCGAAGTGGAAGTGGAAACCCTCGACGAACTCCGGCAGACGCTCGAGGGGCTCCCCGACATGATCATGCTGGATAATTTCAGCCTCGAGGACATGCGTGAGGCCGTGTCGCGGACCGCTGGTCGGTCCAAGCTCGAGGCCTCGGGAGGCGTCACGGAAGCCACCCTGAGCGATATCGCTGCCGCCGGGGTCGATTTCATTTCATTGGGGACCCTGACCAAGGACGTGGCGGCGATCGATCTCTCGATGCGCCTTTCGCTGAGGCAATAGTGCCAGGCCGACCCTGGGAGACGGTTGAAGCATGGGGGAGGTAAGAGGGCGGCCGGCGTCAGCGTCGGCGCGATCAGCTCGAGGAGCGTGAAATCGAGTAGGAAGGAGGGCTTTCCCTCGTCCTCTTACACGCCGTCTGTTCCATTCGATATATAGCAGTTCATAACCAACGAGTAAGCTATCTTGCCGTTTACAATGCCGCGATCAGGCCTCGTTAATTGAATCATTTCCTCGGCGGGGATTGATTCATGGGCGAGGTCCCAGCATTCCACCACGCTCCTCGCCTACTTCTCACTGATTCCCACGCCCGAAATGCATCCAGGCTTAGCCCCAAGGGTTTCCGGCTCTGGGTCGCTGGCCATAGTGCGGCCGCTCGGTTGGACGTTGACGGTCCTCTTGCAGTAGGGGGCCAGGGAGATATCGTTTCATCCATGATGAGTGGTCTTCTTGAATCGTGACCTAGCCGGGAAAAATACATTCTAAAAGCGAAAGCCACTCGCCAGTCATTTGTTATGGTCTGCTGTAAAAGAGAGAAGCACAGTTATTCCTAGGCTGGTGATAGTGGGTATTTGAAGTCACTGTCTTTTTCTATTGTCCACAAGTTTAGGAGCAGTCCGGTTGCTCAATAAACTACCATGGGATATTTCCCTCGTTATTAGCGAAGAACCCTGTTGGACCTTGCTCATCAATTAAAGCAAGTTTTATTGCATATCTTGCACTTTTATCAGCATTCCTTTCCTGGTGAGAAGTGGTTGAAGTGGCGGTAAATTCAGGGCAATAAGAATTAACTTTTATGCCGTGATTTGACAAAGATTTCGACTGGCTCAAAGTAAGGGAATTTAAGGCTGCTTTCGAAGCTTGATAAAATGGAAAGTTGAGGTTGTAGAACTCCCACGAGGGATCGCTTCTTAAAGTGAAAGAGGCCAATATAGATGAAATGTTTACAATTCTCGCGCAGCTAGACTTGATAAGCAAGGGAGTCATTTTCTCTACTAGAAGCGCTGCGCCCAAAACGTTTACATCAAAAGTGTATTGATATTTTTCCCATATGCCCATCTCGCTATCGTTGTCCATGGAAAACTCGGCATTGTTTATAAGAGCATCCAATCGCCCAAATTTTTTTTCAATAAGCTCTCTAAGTTCTATAACACTCCTCTCATTCTTGACATCCAGCTGAACCGGCTCTATCAATTCACTTTTACAATCATAAAATGCTTCTTTTCCATTTCCTAAATCACAACAACCAGCCAAAACATGAACTCCTTCTTTGGCTAGCCCTTTTGTTATAGACAACCCTAAACCACGGTTTGCTCCGCTTACCAAGGCTATTCTATGCATTTCCATAATTTCCTCCATTGCTAATATTAACTCAAGGATCGGTTCTTTTCAGTATGGCTCACAAAAGGATGAGTTGTTGTATACAGTAATACCTCAACCTAGCTTGAGGTCAAGGCTTGGAAATGAATCGCTTCAAGGTGTGAATATGCTTTATTCATCGGGGTTTGTAACCGACGGAAAGGTTTTGATGTTTAGTCCCGGTGTCCGTCAAGGTAGCTGGTGCCCTTAATATGAATATGGTGATTCTTATTCGAATTAGCTATAAGAACCTGCTCTACTGCCGCACCGTCCTTGCAGCCTGACGGTGGGCAAGCCGCTGAATGGTCATGCATCGACAGATTTTCGCCAGGGCGTTCAGTGTGAGCGGCTCTTGATTAAGCAAGGCACCACACGCCATGCTTGGCACATCCAACAAGACGAGGCCCCGCCGGAGAGGCCTCGTTGTTCCGATTATCGGGGCAGTGGTGCGCTGTCGGGTAATCAGCCGAAGTTCTGGGCCACGAAATCCCAGTTGAGGATGTTCCAGACGTTTTCAAGGTACGTGGGACGGGCGTTGCGATAGTCGATGTAGTAGGCGTGCTCCCAAACATCGATGGTCAACAGCGGTATCTGGCCGTGGGCGATGGGGGTGTCGGCATTACTGGTGTTGACGATGTCAACGCCGCCGTCATCGGTTTTGATCAACCAGGTCCATCCGGAACCGAAGTTACCGGCGGCCTGAGCATTGAAGGTCTCCTTGAACTTGTCGAAGGAGCCAAACTTGGCGTTGATGGCTGCGGCCAGGGCACCTTTCGGCTCGCCGCCACCGTTGGGCGACAGGCAGTGCCAGTAGAAGGTGTGGTTCCAGACCTGAGCCGCTTGGTTGAACAGGCCCCCGGAGGAGGACTTGACAATTTCTTCCAGCGACTTGTTGGCGTCGTCGGTCCCGTCGGTCAGCTCGTTGAGCTTGTTGATATACGCCTGGTGGTGCTTGCCGTAGTGATACTCCAAGGTTTCGGTGGAGATGTGCGGCTCCAGCGCGTTTTTCTCGTACGGCAGAGCGGGAAGCTCGAATGCCATAGTTAACTCCTTTCGCTAATATAAACTTAAAGATCGGTTTTTACTGTATAGCTCCCAAAAGCATGAGCTGTCGAATACTGTAAAACCTCAACCTAGCTTGAGGTCAAGGCTTGGAAATGAGCACGCCTCAAGATGGGAAAATGCCGTATTCATCAGGGCCTGGTCAGGGCAAGAGGTTCGAATGCCATGGTTTACTTATTCTCTCCGATGGGTGCAGCATCAGGGGCCGGTCGGACCTGTCCTTCCAACCTCTTCGGTCCAACTAGCCTGACAGTGGGGGAGTGTGAAGGTCAGTGGCAAGCCATGGCGATCGCAGACAAGATGGATTTTGGTGGTCAAGTCGTCCTGGCTACGGCCCAGCGCATAATCTACTGGTTCGTTCGTGCCCCTTTTCGCCACCGCCGGAGGCGGCGCTGGTGGCGCGAACGGCCGTTGAGTCAATCATCCAGGTGTTTAGGTCTATCAGGCCATCCTTACGTAACTTGAGATGGAGGCGCATCAGCGGCGCCAATGCCCACTCGTACCAGCGTTCGCCCTTGCTGCCGGTACCGGCCGACAGGAGGTGCCAGTCCTGCTCCGGTAGAGCGCACGCGATGTCATCGACTCGGGTCGTGCGGAAACTTTTCCACCATGGGGGGCCTTGCACGCCACCTCCAGAACAAAGGGTTGCTTCCACTGCTCGAGCAAGAAACTTAGGTTCCGGTTGCTGCCATACCCACTGCCAGCGGTTACCCAGGCGGCCTAAACGCCATGACCCAAGGCGCGCTCCAGCATGCGGCGGGCCAGTTCCAGTTTGCTGGCAAACGTAACCTCATCGGGAATGCCGGCACGCTGACAGCGCTCACGGCCTTCGATCCAGGATTGGGGCACGTACAGGCGCGATTCAGCTGATATTGGACCCCATCAGGGGAGACATCGCTCAACCATTCCGCCAGTTGCTAGCTATTCTTGCGCTTACAGGAGCCGCGCAACCCGTTGATGTACCCCATGGCACATGCTCGGGTTTTCGAACGGGGAAACAGCGGTTCAAGTCGCTCGACGAGGTCATCGACGTAATCGACGATGACGGTGTCTGGCGTCTGCATCGCGCATCCCCCAAAAAGCGCTAGGGAAAAGTGAGGTACAGTACAGTCATTCCTGGATTCACAGGTACGGCTGTAGTACTAATAGGGAGATCAAATATCCTTTCTGGGGCGATGAGGCGACTCCGGCGGGGTGTAGTGTTTACTTGATTATCGGTTGTGAGTGGATTTGTTAAGCTTCCCTTTCAAGTATCCTGGCTCCAGGGCCTTCAGTGCTGAGGTTATCGCCCGGATTTCTTAGCGGGCACTCTTTTAGAGACAAGCAGCCACAGCCAATGCAGCTATCTAGCTCATCGCGCAAGCGCTGCAGGTTCTTGATTCTTTCATCAAGGTCATTCCGCCATTGAGCGGCAATCGCTCTCCAATCTTTTGCAGTCAGCCTTTTTCCAGGCTTATAGGGACCAAGTGCTTCGTATACCTCCACGAGAGATATGCCAGTACGCTGTGCAACTTTTATGACGGCTAGGTAGCGTAAAACATCAGAGGAGTAACGCCGATGATTGCTAGCAGAACGGCTGCAGTTAATCAGGCCCTTAGACTCATAATAATGAATTGTGGATACCGGCAAACCACTGCGTCGAGAAATTTCTCCAATGCTCAAGTTTGGGATGTGAGTGCTTTTTTTATTCATAGAGCCTGACTCCAGAAAAAACATGCACTGCCATGTAAGCACCTGTTTCTTTTGGTTTGTTGTGCAGAAATAAAATGGGAGATCTTCAGCTTCTTTTAGATTCTAACTAGTTTGGCAGTGAGAGCCTTACTATTTAACTAACGGATCCCGATACCAAGTCCGTAAGGGGCTCCCACCACACAGTAACTCCGAGACACCACCCTCGGCAATAGCGTTAGTCTGGCGCACAAGGAAACGACCGGTGTCACGGGCACCGGTCGCCATCTCAGCTTGTGCTTGTGGCGCGCGCCTGACGCGCACGCTGTTTCCATAACTGCCAGGGCCTCTCCACCTGGCCCTCGGTGGTCTCCATCGCTGACCTGGCCTCGCCGGCGGTGAGGTATTCGACGGGGCCGAGGCGCAGGGCATCGGCCTGCAGGCGCGCATTCACTTCGACATAGATGGCCCGATAGACTGCTTGCTTGAGCGTGGCCGCCGTCACGGTGGCGCCGTGACCGCGCATGAGCACGACGTTGTTCTCCCCTAGGGAGTCGGCCAGGGAGGCACCGAGGGCGCGATCACGGATCAGCAGGTCTGTGGCCGTACCGGCCACATCGCGGATCTCGAAGATTGGTGCGCCGTCTCCCAGGAAGCCGCTCATGTGGCACATCGGGCGCAAGGGGGTCGACTTGACGGCACTGAAGGGCACCACCGAAGGGGAATGGCTGTGTACCACTGCCATTACATCGGGACGGAGTCGATAGATCTCGCCATGAATGAAGCGCTCGAGGTACACCTTCCGCCCCTCGGCATCGACGGGCGTACCATCGAGCTCGAAGGTCAGGATGTCGTCGCGGGTAACCAGGCCCGGCGCCATGTTGCGGGCCAGAAGAAAGCGTTCGGGATCGTCCGGGTGGCGGATGCTGACATGGCCGAAGGCATCGAGCACACCCTCGTCGAAAAGGATGTGGTTGGCATCCACCAAGTCGTCAAGGAGTGCCTGCTTGTCTTGAACCGCCGGTGTTGAATCGTGGTAAGTCATCGCCTGTCCTGTCTTGGGATCGTTGTCAGGCAACCAGCCCGTCCGGTCATTCGTTGGCGTCGGCCAGGTTGCGGATGATCGTGAGCAAGGTGCGCCGAGTCGCCCGTAGGTCGTCGTCATCGACGCCTTGTACGGCGATGTCGTTGACCTCTTCGGCCCGGGGCACCAAGGTCTCCTTCAGGTCGCGCCCCTTCTGCGTCAAGTAGATGTGGATGTTCTTGCGGTTGCCGTTCAAATGCCGCCGTTCGATCAGGCCGTTGGCCTCCATGGCTTTCAGGGCGGTGAAGGTAGTCGGCTCCATCAGCCCGGCCTGTTCGCTGAGTTCCCGCTGCGTCAGTCCTTCGCTGACCCACAGGATGCGCAGGAACGACCAATGGCCGAAGCTGACCGAGTGCTCGGCCAGTCGTAACTGGAGGCTCTTGGTCAGGACGCGCCCGGCGTCCCGCACCAGGTGGGCCAGGCGGTCGTCCGGCACATCTTCCCGCCAGTGACGCAGGATCGAGTGAGTTTCCGGAGTGTTGCTGCGTGTCATGGTGATATCCTTTCATTCGCCCTGAACGAAGATCCAATTATAACCGACCGATCTAGGGCAGACTTACCTGATGGGACAGCGCAACATCCTTCTCCGTGGTGGCGGAGTCGAGCATGGCCAGACACACTTCCATGGTGGCCATGCCCCAGGCACCGGAGTGAATAGGTGGGCGGTCGTGACGGACGGCAACGATCAGTTCGTCGAGGACCTCTCGTCGCGGTATCGTCGGCGCGGGGAGGGGCTCAAGGTAATGTCGATCGTTGGCATAGACCTCCACGCCCTGAGGCGTGGGACGCAGGTCGGCACCGTCACAGGACACCACCACGAAGCCGAAGTGATTATGGGAGATGCCTGCCAGGCTGCTGGTGGACAACGACAGGCCGGCACCGTAGGTGCGGGCGTTTTTGAGCCGAGCTTCCTCTTCGGCACCGCGAAGCCCTGCCAGGGCGGCGCGGGCCTGGCCGTAGCGTCGCGGATCGCGGGGCTGTCCCAGCTCTCCCGTCCAACCACAGAGTTCGTCGCTATCGAAATGGGCGTATCCGCTATAGGTCATGTTGGCGAAGACGCCATCGTCGAAGGTCAGCAAGGCACTATAGGCCCCTTCGGTGGGGCGGGCCGCGTCCCAACGACCGGTGGCGGCGCGCACGCTCGCGACGCGACCACCGCCGAGTAGGCGCACGATATCGACCTGGTGGGCGGCCTGGCTGAACACCACGCCGCCGCCTTGCGCCGTGTCCAGCTCCTCGGGGCGACGCGGGCGATAGAGGAAGTCGGTGAAGTTCAGGGCACTGATCATGCGCACCCCGCCGAACGCCTGGCTGTCGATCAGTTTCCGGGTGTGCAGATAGGGCACATCGAAGCTATGGCTGTGGCCGACGATCAGCCAGCGTCCGGCATGGGACATGGCATCGATCATCGCCTGGCAGTCCGCGAGGGAAAGTGCCATGGGCTTTTCGACCAGCACATGTTTGCCGTGTCGTGCGGCCAGTTCAACGTGCTCACGGTGATACTGGTGGGGTGTGGCGATATACACCGCCTCCACCTCGGGATCGGCACATAGCTCGGCCACCTCGGCATAGGCATTAGCGGAGAAATCGGCGGTGAATTGCTGACGCGCTTCTTCGCGCGGGTCGGCTGCCGCCACTAAACGTATGCCGGGATGGGCCGCGAGGGTGGGCAGCAACAGCATGAAGCCGCGGCCCAGCCCCGCGATGCCGAGTCTCAAGGGGGATTCTGACATGGTGCGTCCTCCGGGAGCAGGGCCGGCTCACTCCGGCAGGTCGATCACCAGTTCCTTCGAACAGGCACGCGAGACGCAGACCATGATGTGGTCGACTCGCTCGGCCTCGGACAGCACGAGATCGCGATGGTCCGCTTTGCCCTCGATCAGCGTCGAACGACAGGAGCCGCAGGTGCCGCTTTCGCAGGAGTAGGGCACATGGTGGCCGTTGACCCGTAATGCCTCGAGGATCGACACGCCAGCCGGTACCGGGATCGCTTCGCCGGTCTTGTGTAGACGCACGGTGAACGGCGTGTCGTTTTCTGCCGAGGCATGCTTCTGGGCGCCGAAGTCTTCGAAGTGGACGCTGGAGGATGACCAGTGGCCGGTCATGTCACGCACCGCCTCCATCAGGCCTCGCGGGCCACAGCAGTAGATGTGAGCGCCCTTGGATTGTTCCAGCACCGGCCAGAGATCGAAGGAGTCGTCCGGGTCGCCGTGGTCATGGTGGATCACAACCTTGCCGCGGAATTCGGGACCGCTGAGCTCCTCGAGGAAGGCGGTCTGCTCCGGCTCTCGGGTCAGATAGTAGAGCTTGAACGGCTTGCCGCCGGTGGTGCGCAGGTGGTGGATCATCGACAGGATCGGGGTGATGCCGATACCGCCGGCGATGAACACGTAGCGTGCCGGGTTGCCTTTCAGCTCGAAGTCGTTGACGGGGGCCGACACCTGCAGGCGATCCCCCACGCGGGTGTCATCCACCAGGCTCTTCGAGCCCCCGGTGCCCGCCTCCTCACGTTTGACCGCGATCACGTAGCGATCGCGTTCTTCGGGGTCGTTGCACAGGGAGTAGCGCCGTACCTGGCCATTCGGCACCTCCACGTGGAGGTGGGCGCCGGGCGTGAACTCAGGGAGTTCGTCGCCCTCCGGGTGAGTGAATTCGAGACGGTAGATTCCGTCGGCGATGGCATCCAGCGCGGAGACCTCGAGGTCGGTCATGGGCATTGCTTCGTCAGTGGTCGTCACGGGGATCTCCCTGTTGTTGTGGTGGTGGTGCGAATATGCTTTTATATCTAAGTATTTTCTCAAAGGGAATGCAAGGCACGAGACTGCGACTTTAGTCGCGTGACGGTGAATCGGCTCCAGAAGGGCGGTCATGCATCGATAAGCTTTGTATAAGGTTTTCTTGATATCTCAATGTAGCATCCGGCGCAGCGTGGGAATCGAATCATTCACATGTCGCTGGGCGCGTTGCCCCCAAGCGGTCGTGTGCTTGGGGTAGTGCAAATTCCTGAAATGGGGTCTTTTTTGGCTTTTGGCAGGTCGTCGTGAAAGTGGTAGTTCTGTGGGACAGCCATGATAGAGAAACAACGGTAGTTCCAGATAAGCTGATATTTGCCAAAATGTCAGCTTCCGGACGCCGCGTGGCATGGAAGCTACCGCCAGGTCTCCTGTTTTGGAAAGGCTTCATAACCTTCCTGGAACCGGATCCCAGTGCCTTTAGCTTGCAGTGGCTGTGGATTGCCCCAGGGCTCGTAGTCTATTCCTGGTCTTCAGGCGCAGCATGGCCGCGACACCCTCTGGGCTCTGCATCGCTTCCACACGCAACTGAGTGTGGAGAACCTTGTATCCAAGTTGCTGCATGAGTGCACACTCCTGGTGAGATCGCGGAGGTGGACAATTCTCCGTGTCGCCTGGGGGGCTGTTTTCGATGTCGCCTGACAGCGGAGGGAAGAGCTACGCTCCAAGACCGGTTAGCGACGACATCCTTGGCCGCTATGGCTGGCAATCCAGGGTGGTGTCCTCAAATCAAAGGTAGTGTTGTGGTAGGAAACAAGGGTAAGTAGGTTCTCCAGTTCTAGAGAAGGAATCGTTATATGTGCCAGCATACTTCGTCGCAGGACTCGCCTCCATCCAAAACCCGGCGGGGATTGCCACCACGTTATGCCCCCCTGGTTTTTGCCTTCTATATGTCCGCCTTGATGGCACTGATAATGTGTCTGGTGATCACGGCGGTGACGGAGGGCATGGGGCCTGAGTACCTGACGACAGTGGCCAGGGCCTATGTCCGCGCCATGCCGGTGGCGTTTGTCGGGGTGCTGGCAGTCAGGCCACTAGTGAACCGGCTGGTGAGATGGACGATCACCGATTATAAGTCTAGCTGAGTCGTCCTAACCCGCCCGCAGCCCTTTCTTTAGGCTCTTCGTCGCTGGGTGTGGAATTCGATCCCCTGAGCTGTGCCAGGATATGACCTCCACATGTAAAGGAGGTTCTACATAGACGGTCCCCAGATTCTGACTCTCGGCCTGGGGCTTGATGCGCCCTGGGTTCTCAAGGCCCGGCATCTGGATACCTCCGTGTCAGCCCTCCGCCTGGACCTCTATGTCGAGGCCGAGCGGGGCAGCCTCTGCCCCTGCCCGGAGTGCGGCAAGGCCTGCCCGGCCCATGACTTCGACGACAAGACCTGGCGGCATCTGAACTTCTTCCAGCATCACTGCTACCTGCATGCGCGCGTCCCGCGCATGGCGTCAAGGGTATCGAGGTGCCTTGGGCACGGCCCAGCAGCGACTTCACCATGTTGTTCGAGCAGGCTGCCATGTCGCTGATCCAGGTGAACCGTACCGGGATTCCCGGAGGCTCCAAACCTTGAGAGGATGGAGCCATGAACACTTCCAAGCGATATGCCCCTGAGGTCCGTCAACGGGCCGTCCGCATGGTCTTCGACCATGAAGCCGATTACCCCTCTCAGTGGGCCGCCATCGGTGCCATTGTTCCCAAGATCGGCTGTACACCGGAGACGCTGCGTAGCTGGGTCCGTCAGGCTGAACGTGATACAGGACGTCGGGAAGGCGCGACCACTACTGAACGCGAGTGGATCAAGGTGTTGGAGCGTGAGAACCGCGAGTTGAAGCAGGCCAACGAGATCCTGCGCAAGGCCTCTGCGTATTTTGCCCAGGCGGAGCTCGACCGCCGCGGCAAGTAATGATCGAGTTCATCGATGATCACCGGGAGTCGTACGGGGTCGAGCCGATCTGCCGTGTCCTGCCGATCGCCCCGTCGACCTACTACGAGCACAAAGCCCGTGACGCCCAGCCTGATCGCGCGCCACCCCGCATCCAGCGTGATCGCTGGTTGAGCGCCGAGATCCAGCGCGTCTGGGACGAGAACTTCTGTGTCTATGGCATCCGCAAGGTCTGGCGCCAATTGCATTGAGAAGCGATCCCCACGGCTCGTTGCACCGTCGAGCGTATCCGGCCGGTGAACACACCTTCCGTTGAGCTCCGACTTCGATGACGGTAGGTGTCCACCTATTGCTTAGTGGA
>NZ_JASHIT010000044.1:0-44628 GCF_030733595.1 Halomonas sp. MMSF_3323
GATCCCCCCTCCAGACTCCGTCAGAAACTTAAGAAAAGCTGGCTTTTCAGGAGATTGCCTCACCTCCTGCACAAGGCTGAGGGTAAAGTGAATGCGTCACCTGGCCGATACTAATACTTTACTCTCAAGGATCTCACCTGCATGGACCACTCGCTTGCGTCCTACAACCCGGCACTGGTCGCCCTGAGCCTTGGCATCGCCGCCATCGCTTCGCTCACTGCCCTCGATCTCGCCGGACGCGTCAGAGCGAGCCAGGGCCTTGCCCGCCACCTGTGGCTTGCCGGCGGTGCCTTCGCCATGGGCACCGGCATCTGGTCGATGCACTTCGTCGGCATGCTGGCCATGGACCCCGACTCTCACTTCGCCTACGGGATCCCCCTTACCCTGGCGTCCCTGCTGGCGAGCCTTCTCGCTTCCGCCTTGGCACTGGCAACAGTGCAGTCAGGCCACCTCACCGGTCCTCGACTGGCCGTCGGCGCACTGATCATGGGTAGCGGCGTCTGCCTGATGCACTACATCGGTATGGAGGCCATGCTGTCGGTAGACAGCCTGCGCTACCGACCGGACCTGTTTGCCCTGTCCGTGGTCATCGCCGTGCTGGCCTCGGCGGTCGCCCTCAGCCTGGCCTTTCGACTCAACCCGGTGGGGGGACGCTCCCCGCTGTGGCAACGTGGCCTGGCCTCGCTGGTCATGGCCGCAGGCATTTCGGGCATGCACTACACCGGCATGGCCGCCACCAGCTATCGCACCCTGAGCTACTCGGCCTCGGCCCCGGGCATCGGCACCGACCAGCTGGCCATCGTGGTGGCGCTGATCGCCACCTGCATCATGCTGGCAGCGTTGATGATGTCGATCTACGACGCCCATCTGTCCTCGCGCAATGCTCAGCTGGCACGTTCGCTACAGCAGGCCAATCAGGAGCTCAAGGACCTGGTCCATCATGACGTCCTGACCCAACTGCCCAACCGACTGAAGCTCGAGGAGCACCTCGACGAACTGCTCGAGGACAACATCGATACCTTCGCGGTGTTCTTCGTCGACCTGGACCGCTTCAAGCAGGTCAATGACGGCCTCGGCCACCATGTGGGTGACGAGCTGATCAAGGGCGCGGCCCGACGCCTGCAGATGGCGGTGCGCGACAGCGACCTGGTCGCCCGGGTGGGCGGCGACGAATTCATGGTGGTCACCCATCAGGTTGCCAGGCGCGGCGACGCTGAAGCGCTGGCCCAGCGCATCGTCAGTTCGCTGGACAAGCCCTTCCAGATCGGCAACAGCATGGTCAAGGTCTCCACCAGCCTGGGCATCAGCCTTTACCCCGACCACGGGCGCAGCAAGCACGCCCTGATGGTCCACGCCGACGCCGCCATGTATCGCGCCAAGCAGCAGGGACGCAACAACTTCCAGTTCTTCGCCTTGGACATGACCTCCGAGGCGGACCGGCGCAGTACCCTCGAGCGACGCCTGACCCAAGCCATCGAGGAAGATCGCCTGAGCCTGGCCTATCAACCGAAGATCCGCGTCGACAGCGGTGAGGTCTCAGGCGTCGAAGCGCTGCTGCGGTGGCACGATGAGGAACTCGGCCAGGTCACCCCTGACGAGATCATTCCCGTCGCCGAAGACTGTGGCCTGATCCTTCCCCTGGGCGCATGGGTGCTACGCACCGCCTGCCGGTTCTCGAGCGAGTGGCTCAAGGAGTCCGGCGAGCCATTGCCGGTGGCGGTCAACATCTCGGCCATTCAGCTCAATCATCGCGGCTTCGTGGCCACCATCGAGGCTGCGCTTGCCGAATCGGAGCTTCCCCCTCACCTGCTGGAACTCGAACTGACCGAAAGCACCCTGGTACAGAACCCTGATCGCGCCCTGGAAGTACTGAGTACCCTGCGCAACATGGGTGTGCTGCTGTCCATCGACGATTTCGGCACCGGCTATTCCAACTTGACCCAGTTGAAGTATCTGCCCGTGGACCGTCTGAAGATCGACCGCACTTTCATGCAAGGCGTGGTCGATTGCGAACAGGACGCGGCCATCGTCCAGGCGGTGATCTCGCTGGCCAGGTGCCTGGGGCTTCATATCATCGCAGAAGGTGTCGAGAACGAAGAACAGCTGGCCTTTATCCGCCAGTTGCAGGGCCACGAGTACCAGGGCTACCTGTTCAGCAAACCGGTCCCGGCCGAAGAGCTCAAGGCACTGTTGGCCAAGGGTCACCTCGTGGCAGCGGCCGCAGCGGAACCCCGACACGTCCCCCGGGACACGCCGGTGCGCGAGGCCCGCCTATCAGGACTCGAGCCTGAAGGCAGACCTTCCCACCCCACTGGCATCGCCTGAGCGATCGTCCGATACCGTCGATACAGGCTGCTTGACCTAGCCGGTCAGGCAGCGTCACCCTTCTGCCACCACGACAACAACACTCCGCAGCGCAGAGATCGCCGCCATGTCCAATGCCTTTCGCGCCCCGCCCCCGGCGCACCAGGAATCCCCGCCGCTGTCCTCCCCGGAGCGGCTGGTTCATCTGCTGTCCAGAGTCGCCGACAAGGACCGGGAGGCCTTCGCCGAGTTGTACGAGGCCAGCGTGGCGAAACTCTTCGGCACGGTGTTACGTATCTTGAAGCAGCAGGCCTGGGCCAACGATGTCATCCAGGAGGTCTACGTGACCATCTGGCAGAAGGCCGGACGCTTCGAGAGCGAGCGCGCCTCCGCCATCACCTGGATGGTGACCATCGCCCGCAATGCGGCCATCGACGAGCTGCGCAAGGCACCGACACGGCCCACCGAGAGCGACAGTATCCTCGAGAACTGGGTCGCCGAGACGCCCTCCGCCTACGATCAGCGTCACCAGGACGAGACGTCGACACAGCTGACGTTGTGCCTTGATGAACTGGAAGAGAGCCGGCAGCAAATGGTGCGCCTGGCCTATCTGGAGGGCTGGTCGCGGGCCGAACTGGCAAGCCACTTCGACCAGCCGGTCAATACCGTCAAGACCTGGCTGCATCGTGCACTGAAACAACTCAAGGGGTGCCTGGGATCATGAGCGACCGCGACGACAAGGACATGCTGGCCGCCGAGTTCGTGCTGGGCACCCTGGATCGTGACGAGCGCGACAGGGTGCGCCGCCAGCGTCAACACGACAGCGAACTCGAGCAGCGTATCGGTGAATGGGAGAGCCGGCTGGCGCCTCTGGCCGACGAGATCCAGGACCTCACCCCGGGCCCGGACCTGTTGCCGCTTATCCAGCAACGCATCAAGGCCATCGAGGACGCCGCGCGTGGCGATACGGCATCCGACGCCCCCCCGAGCACCGCCAGCGTCACGCCGCTGCACCGACGCCTGGCCTTCTGGAAGGCCGCCACCGGCCTGTCCAGCGCCGCGGCGGTCATCCTGGCGGCGGTGCTGCTGGCACAGCCGTCTCCGCCCACCAGTGAGTCCAACTTTGTGGCGGTGTTCCAGCAGGACGATCGCCAGCCCGCCTTCATGCTCAGCGTCAACCTGGAGCAGCGCCGCCTGCATGTCCGCCCGGTCAGCGCCGAACCTCTGCCCGACCGCTCCTATCAGCTTTGGATCAAGCATGATGATCTGGGCTCCGCTCCCCGGTCCGTCGGTGTACTCGACGATGACCTGAGCCTCGACCAGGCCGCCCTGCGCGACTACGAACCTGAATTGCTGAAGCATGCCACCTTTGGCATCAGCGTCGAGCCTCCGGGTGGCTCGCCCACCGGCCAGCCCACCGGCCCCGCCATCCACGGCTACCTGTACCCCACCGAGCCCAGCGGCGGCCAGCGTCTCTGAGAATTTCAGCCCTCACTGAAACCTTTTCGCCTCCCCTGCGTAGCTAGTCGATGACCCCGCCACCGGCAATGGCCGATGGCGGGGTCATCGTGGCGGGCGTGGGTTTCGACACCCTCGAGGCGTACGCCCCGCACCACGACTTCCCTGCTTGGCCACTCGTTCGAGTGGCCTTTTTTATCTGGACGTCGGCTCTCGCCTTGGCGTCAGGGCACAACATTTTTTTCGATGACCTGAAACCCACCGTGGCATCGGCACGTAGCTGTTATCAACTCGGCAGCCATCCTGTCGTGGAGCACCTTCGGCAAGCCAATCAGCAACACCAGGAGACCATCACCATGTTCAAGCCATTGGCAGCACGTACCCTCATCACCTCAGCCCTCCTCGCCGGCGCAGCCACCCTGGTCACCGGCGCCCAGGCCGCCCACCATGGAGAGATGGACGAGGCCGGCCATCTCGGCGTCTGGGCCGAAGATCAGTCAGTGGAGAGCGGCACCGTCACCGCCGATCGCATCGTCGCCGAGAACAACGGTTGGCTGGTCGTCCACCGTACCGACGAAAGCCACAAACCAGGGCGCGTTGTCGGTCACGCCCCGCTCAAGGCCGGTGAGAACACCGACATCGCGGCCATCCTGACCGAAGAAGCCAGCAGCGGCGAACATCTGATGCTGATGCTCCACGGCGAGGACGGCGGCATGCAGACCGGCATCTTCGAATACACCCTGGGCGCCAGCGAAGACGGCCCGGTCAAGGTCGACGGCAACCTGGTGATGAGCGTGATCACCGCTCAATGACACCAGCCCCCTCCTTTTGACGACTTGGCGAGGGCCCTGCCCCTCGCCTTTTTTGTGCCTGCTGCTCGCCCTTCGTACCCCACCGCTGTCCTTCCGCGCCGGCCTCCCGGCCTTTGCTGTGCCTGCTGCTCGCCCTTCGTACCCTGCCTTTGTCCTTCTGCGTCGGCCTCCCGGTCTTTCCTGTGCCTGCCGCTCTTCCTGCTCGCGCCAGCCCCCGCAAAGAATCCTCTTTGATGACTTCACAACGCCTCTTGAAGATTGTATAAAATATAAAACCTGATCAACGACGCCCAGATGATCGTCGATCACCACAACCGACAACAAACCGGGGTACTCCATGCAACGCGTACACGTCATCGATTCCCACAGCGCCGGCGAGCCCACGCGCCTGGTCATGGACGGCTTTCCGACGCTTGCCGGCGCCACCATGGCCGAGAAACGCGACTGTCTGCGCGACCGACACGACCACTGGCGCCGCGCGGTGATGCTGGAACCCCGCGGCCACGACGTGCTGGTCGGCGCACTCTACTGTGAGCCGGTATCTCCGGACGCAACCTGCGGGGTGATCTTCTTCAACAACGCCGGCTACCTGGGCATGTGCGGTCACGGCACCATCGGCCTGGTCGCCTCGCTGCATCACCTGGGCCACCTCAGCCCCGGCGACCACCGCATCGACACGCCGGTGGGCCAGGTCGAGGCGACCTTGCATGCCGACGGTGCCGTGACCGTACGCAACGTCCCCTCCTACCGCTACCGCCGGCAGGTCGCGGTGGAAGTGCCCGGCCACGGCATGGTCCATGGCGACATTGCCTGGGGCGGCAACTGGTTCTTTCTGGTCAGCGACCATGGCCAGCGCATCGCCCTGGACAATGTGGAGACCTTGACCGGCTATACCTGGGCCATTCGTCAGGCGCTTGCAGGCCAGGGCTTCACCGGCGATGACGGTGGCGAAATCGACCACATCGAGCTGTTCGCCGATGACGACGAGGCCGACAGCCGCAACTTCGTGCTGTGCCCCGGCAAGGCCTACGACCGATCCCCCTGCGGTACCGGCACCAGCGCCAAGCTGGCGTGCCTGGCCGCCGACGGCAAGCTCGCTCCCGGCGAACGCTGGCGCCAGGCCAGCGTCTGCGGCGGCCTGTTCGAGGCGAGCTATGAATGGCAGGGCGATCAGATTCGCCCCAGCATCACCGGACGCGCCTTCATGAGCGCCGACAGCACCCTGCTGATCGACGAGCAAGACCCCTTCGCCTGGGGCATCGGCGGCTGAAGCCCCAGCGGCTGGCGCCCCAGTACCCGACGACGGCCATTGACGTTTTTACCCACCGGCGGCTGCCCAAGAAGGGCGGCGCCTCCCTGACCCCGTGACACCGTCCCACTCAAGGACCCGACATGAACGACAATATCTTTACCGGCTGCATCCCCGCCCTGATGACCCCTTGCACCAAGGACCGCCAGCCCGACTTCGACGCCCTGGTCGCCAAGGGCCGTGAACTGATCGAGGCCGGCATGAGCGGCGTGGTCTACTGTGGCTCCATGGGCGACTGGCCGCTGCTGACCGAGGCCCAGCGCCAGGAAGGCGTCGCCCGCCTGGTGGAAGCCGGCATCCCCACCATCGTCGGCACCGGCGCGGTCAATTCCCGCGAAGCGGTATCCCACGCTGCCCACGCCGCCAAGGTCGGCGCCCATGGCCTCATGGTGATTCCCCGGGTGCTGTCTCGCGGCACCTCGGTGACCGCCCAGAAGGCACACTTCGCCGCGATCCTGGACGCCGCGCCGGACCTCCCCGCGGTCATCTACAACAGCCCCTACTATGGCTTTGCCACCCGCGCCGACCTGTTCTTCGAATTGCGTCGCCAGCATCCCAACCTGATCGGCTTCAAGGAATTCGGTGGCGCCGATGACCTGCGCTACGCCGCCGAGCACATCACCTCCCAGGATGATCAGGTCACCCTGATGGTCGGCGTCGACACCACCGTCTTCCATGGCTTCGTCAACTGCGGCGCCACCGGCGCCATCACCGGCATCGGTAACGCCCTGCCCCACGAGGTGCTGACGCTGGTGGCCCTCAGCAAGAAGGCTGCCAAGGGCGATGTCGAGGCCCGCCGCCGGGCCCAGGAACTCGAGCAGGCCCTGGGGGTGCTGTCCTCCTTCGATGAAGGTGCCGACCTGGTGCTCTACTACAAGCACCTGATGGTGCTCAACGGTGACGAAGAGTATCGCCTGCACTTCAACGAGAGCGACGCCCTCAGTGATGCCCAGCGTCGCTACGTCGAGACCCAGTACGACCTCTTCCGCACCTGGTACGCCGGCTGGTCAGCCTCGCTCGACCTGTCCTGAAGCCCGACATGTCCTGAAACCACCGGGGAGGCTCGCTCGACGCCGGGCCTCCTGTTGTGTTTGGCATGGGCGACAGGGGCGTTGGCACAACACCCCTTTCGCCCATGCTGCTTCCCGCACGTCCCCCTCGACAGGAGAGTCAAATGACACTGGAAGGCAAGATGCTGATCGGACAGGACGCCGTGACTGGCAGCCAGGCGCCGATCCACGCCATCGACCCCGCCACCGGCAAGCGCCTGGAGCCGGCCTACCCGGGCGGCAGCCAGGCCGAGGTGGAGCGCGCCTGCGCCCTGGCAGAGGCCGCCTTCGATGACTACCGCGAAACCACGCTCGAGACACGCGCCCGTTTTCTCGAGACCATCGCATCGGAAATCGAGGCACTCGGCGATGCGCTGATCGAGCGCGCTATGCAGGAAACCGGCCTGCCCCAGGCCCGCCTTGCCGGAGAGCGCGGACGCACCTGCGGACAACTCAGACTGTTTGCCGACACCGTACGCGCGGGCGAATGGCTCGACGTTCGCATCGACCCTGCCCAGCCACAACGCCAGCCCATGCCCCGTGCCGACCTGCGTCAGCGTCAGATCGCCCTGGGGCCTGTCGCGGTGTTCGGTGCCAGCAACTTTCCGCTGGCCTTCTCGGTGGCCGGCGGCGACACCGCTTCGGCCCTGGCCGCTGGCTGCCCGGTGGTGGTCAAGGCTCACTCGGCCCACCCCGGCACGTCGGAGCTGGTCGGCCGCGCAGTACAACAGGCGGTGGCCCGGTGCGAGCTGCCCGAAGGCGTGTTTTCGCTGATCTTCGGCTCCGGCCGCGTGGTAGGCCAGGCGCTGGTCGAGGACCCCCGCATCAAGGCAGCCGGCTTCACCGGCTCTCGCTCTGGCGGCATGGCCCTGTGGCAAAGCGCCCAGCGCCGACCGGACCCCATCCCCTTCTACGCAGAGATGAGCTCGATCAACCCGGTGTTCCTGCTGCCCGAGGCGCTCAAGGCCCGCGGCAAGGACCTCGGCGAGGCCTTTGTCGGCTCACTGACCATGGGCGCCGGACAGTTCTGCACCAACCCGGGGCTGGTGATCGCGGTCAAGGGCGAGGCCCTGGACGCCTTCATCGAGTCGGCCGCCGAAGCCGTCAAGGCCGCGGGCGCCCAGACCATGCTGACCCCGGGCATCCATGACGCCTACACCCAGGGCGTAGAGACCCTTGGCGACAGCGACAAGGTCCGAGAAATCGCACGTGGGCCGCAAGGCGAAGGTGTCAATCAGTGTCAGGCGGGTCTGTTCGTGGCCACGGCCAGTGACTTTCTCGGCGACGAAGCACTACAGGGCGAGGTATTCGGTTCGACGTCCCTGGTCCTGGAGTGTGCCGACATAAGTGAGGTCAAGGCGCTGGCCGAAGGTCTCGAGGGCCAGCTGACCGCCACCCTGCAGATGGACGACGGCGATACCGAGACGGCCCGCGGCCTGCTTTCGATCCTCGAACGCCGGGCCGGACGTATCTTGGTCAACGGCTGGCCAACCGGGGTCGAGGTATGCCATGCCATGGTGCATGGTGGCCCTTTCCCCGCCACCTCCGACGCCCGTACCACCTCGGTGGGCAGCGCCGCGATCCAGCGCTTCCTGCGCCCGGTGTGCTATCAGGATCTGCCCGAAGCGCTGTTGCCCCAGGCACTGCGCGACGACAACCCCTGGGCCCTTGGCCGCCTCATCGACGGCAAGCGCGAGGCCTGAATCAGGTCCCTTGCCCAGGCGCCGCCCCCTGCCCATGGACATTCATCGCGGTTTGTATACAGTGTGCAATAACATCCGATGGGCAGAGAGAGGCTATGGCGACTTTCAAGACACGCGCACAGTTCGTCGCGGATGACCTGCGCAGGCGTATCCTGGGCGGAGAGTTCCAGGGGGGAACCCAGCTGCGCCAGGATGCCCTGGCAAAGGACTATGACGTCAGCCGTATTCCCGTGCGCGAAGCCCTGCT
Organism: Halomonas sp. MMSF_3323; assembly: GCF_030733595.1. Taxonomy (NCBI): domain Bacteria; kingdom Pseudomonadati; phylum Pseudomonadota; class Gammaproteobacteria; order Oceanospirillales; family Halomonadaceae; genus Halomonas; species Halomonas sp. MMSF_3323. The sequence goes on from NZ_JASHIT010000044.1 coordinate 8,883, forward strand.
GACCCTGGAGTCCGAAGGGCTGGTCGAGTTCCATGCCCACCGCGGTGCCTTTACCACCGAACTGTCGGTCGCCAAGATTCGCGAACTGTTCGACCTGCGAGTATTGCTCGAGACCTACGTCCTGCGCCATGCCATCAGCGAGTTGACGGAAGACGACCTGCTCAAGGCAGAGCGCATCCTCGAGAAGTACGACGATGCCCTGAACAGCGGCGGCGAGATCGACAACTGGAGCGAGTACAATTTCGCCTTCCACCAGGCCCTCTATGCACCGGCCAGGTTGCCCGAAACCCTGGCGTTGATCAGTCAGCTCAACACCAAGTCGGATCGCTACATCCGCATGCAACTGCTCTACACCCAGGAGATCGAAAAGGCCGAGCGCGAACACCATGGGCTGCTCGACTTCGCCCGCCAGGGCAAGGCCGACGAGGCCTGCGAATTGCTCCAGCGCCATATTCAGGAAGCCTGTGAAGGCATCGTGACCCTGCTCGAAGAACGCGCCCAGCGCGGCGACGCCGACTGAAGCGCCATCCCTCCCCTTGTGCTTACCCTGTCGGCGCCTTGCGGGCGCCGACTCGCTAGAACCCTGGCGTCGCCGCAGCCCCCTGAACGTCCGCGGATGAGCTGCCCGCTTTCACTATCGTCGCCCTTGGCCTGCCAGGGGCGTTATCGCCCCCGTCGGCGCCAGCCGCCTGTCATCAAGGTTCCCCCCTGCGCTGGCTTGTTCAAGGCCCTGCCCTGAACGCACCGTCCTGACGCTCCATCCCCTTGGCACGTTTTCAGCGCTCCGAACACGGCGCATTCCTTTGCGCTCCAACCCCAGCGCGGCTTTCTCGGCGCCCCGAACCCGGCGCGGATTTCCAGACGCCCCGAACCCGGCGCGTTCCTTTGCGCTCCGACCCCAGCGCGGCTTTCTCTGCGCCCCGAACACGGCGCGTTCCTTTGCGCTCCGACCCCAGCGCGGCTTTCTCTGCGCCCCGAACACGGCGCATTCCTTTGCGCTCCGGCCCCAGCACGTCGTTCATGCGCTCCCCCTCAGTGTATCGCCCATCCAGACCGTCCAGCGGATAACGCCAACGTTGAATATCGCCGCTATTGATCCGAAAGGGCACCTATCTTATATTTTATACAATCGACAAAGACAAACGCTGCAGAGGCAAACCATGGGTTCACCCGGCTCGCGACAAGACCGCCAACCCGGCGACACGCGCATTACCGTGATCGGTGCTGGCGTCATCGGCCTCGCCTGCGCACTCGAGCTGCGCCGCCAGGGCTTTTCGGTGCAGGTACTGGATCGTCAGGCTCCCGGCATGGGGGCGTCATACGGCAACGCCGGGCACATGGCCACCGAACAGGTCTTTCCCATCGCCGACGCCTCGATCCTGACGCAGCTTCCCGCCATGCTGCGTGATCCGATGGGGCCACTGCGACTGGACTGGCGCTACCTGCCCCGCGCCCTGCCCTGGTTCACTCGTCTGTTGCTGAACCTGCGCTCAGCCCCCTACGCCAACAGCGTGGCCGGGATTCGCGCCCTCAACGAGGCCAGCCTGGACGCCTGGCGCAAGCTGCTCGATTCGATCGATGGCCGCCATCTGATGAAGGAGGACGGCTCGCTGCTGGTCTATGAGCAGGACCAATCAAAGCCCCAGACCGACCAGCTGGCCGCCGCCATGTCGGCCCAGGGGGTAGCCCTCGAATCCTGGTCGGGAGACGCCATACGCGAGCTCGCGCCGTCCCTCTCGGCCAAGCTCCGTGGTGGCCTATTCTTCCCCGCCACCGCTCATGTGGTCGACCCCGCCGCCATCACCGCTGCCCTGGTCGACGCCGCCCGCCAGGAAGGCGTTACCTTCGCCACGGCAGAGGTACGCGCTGCCCGTGTCCATGGCCAGGGCGTCAGCCTCCAGACCGATTCTGGGGCGCTGGACTGTGAACGGGTACTGCTGGCCTGCGGCGCCCACTCGGCCCGCCTGGCCGCAGACCTCAGCGGTCGCCGTGTGCCACTGGATACCGAGCGTGGCTATCACCTGATGCTGCCGGCAGAGCGGCACCGATTGCCGGTGGCGGTCACCTCGCTGGAGCGCCGCTTCATCATGACGCCGATGAGTGACGGCCTGCGCCTGGCCGGCACTGTCGAATTCGCCGGCCTCAAGCGCCCCCCCAACATGGCCCGCGCCTGGCAGCTCCACCGCCTGAGCCAGGGTCTGTTCGAGCACGACCTGGACAGCACCGATGCCAAGCCCTGGATGGGCTTTCGCCCTTCCCTTCCCGATTCGCTGCCGATCATCGACAGCGCCCGGGACGGCCGCGTGCTGCTGGCCTTCGGCCACCACCACCTGGGACTGACCCAGGCCGCTGTTACGGCACAGCTTGTCGCCCGCCTGGCGACGGGGCGGACGGTCCCAGCGACCGGATCCGGCCCGGTGTCACTCCCGCCACTATCGCCACTCCCGCCACTGTCGCCCTATCGGCTCGAGCGCTTCTGAGCATGACCGCTCGGCCCCTGCACCGCAGAACCCACAACAACACCAAAGGAGATCCCATGACGTCGTCTTCCACCCCCATCCGCCTACCCGGCATGGCCGAGGTTCTGGCCGTCATGATCGGCTTCATCGCCATCATGTTCTTGAGCATCAATGTCCTTGGCCTGCCCATCCAGCTTGCCCTATTCGCCTCCTGGTTTCTGGTCATGGCGCTGGGCGTCAGGCTCAAGATCCGCTACGCCAGCATGCAGGAAGGACTGATCAACGGCATTCACAACGGCATGGAAGCCGTGCTGGTGCTGACCACCGTCGGCGCCCTGATCGGCACCTGGATCGCCGGTGGCATCGTGCCGAGCATCATCTACTACGGTCTGACGGTGATGGACCCGCAGATCTTCCTGTTCGCCGCCTTCATCATCTGTGCCCTCACCTCGCTGGCCACTGGTACCTCATTCGGTACCGCAGGCACCGCCGGTGTCGCCATGATGGGCATCGGCCACAGCTTCGGCATCCCGCTGCCGCTGGTCGCCGGCGCGGTGATCTCCGGTGCCTACGTCGGCGACAAGATGTCGCCGCTGTCCGATACCACCGTGATGACCGCCTCGCTGTGCAAGGTCAACCTGATCGACCATATCCGCTCGATGATGCTGGTCAGTGCACCGGCAATCCTGATCGCCGGCGTGCTGTTTCTGGTGGTCGGCTTCTTCTTTATCGACGGCAACGTCGACACCTCCCGTGCCACCGTCGCCATGCAGGCGCTGGAGACCCACTTCACCATCAGTCCCTGGCTGTTGCTGCCGGCGGTGATCGTGATCGGCCTGCTGACGCGCCGATTCCCCGCCATCCCGGTAATCACCTTCGGCGCCGTGCTGGGCAGCATCTGCGCCTGGTGGGCCCAGGACGTGTCTCCGGTCGATGCCATTCGCATCGCCTATGACGGCAACGCCATGGCCTCGGATGTGGAATTCCTCAATACACTGCTCAATCGCGGCGGCATCCAGTCGATGCTCGGCGTGGTGGCACTGATCCTTTTCGCCCTGGGCCTCGGTGGCCTGATGGACCGGGTCGGCATCCTCAAGGCGATCAGCAACGGCTTCCTGCGCTGGGCCAACAACCCGGGCCGGCTGACCCTGTCGACCATGCTCGGTGGCTTCTTCGGCAACTTCTTCGGGGGCGCCGCCTACGTCTCGCTGATCACAGCCAGCACCATCACCGAGAAGAACTACGATGATCAGGGCATCGATCGTCGGGTACTGTCGCGCAACGCCGAAGCCGGTGGCACCGTGACCACCCCGATGGTGCCCTGGACCGATGGCGGCGTCTTCATGGCCACCACCCTCGGCGTATCCACCATGGCCTACCTGCCCTTCCTCTGGTATCACATGCTGGTCATCGCCATCTCGCTGTTCTACGGCTACGCCAATATCGCCATCTGGCGCACGACGTCGTCCGCCGAGAAAGCGACCACCTCCAGCGGCGAATTTCAGACCACCTAACGAGCCTTGAACAGCAGGCAACCAAAAGCCCCCGCTCGCCTTCACGGTGAGCGGGGGCTTTATCTTGTGCAATGGGGCCAAACAACCAAGGCCTAGCCCAGGCAGTGCTCCAGCACCTCTTCCATGGCCTCGACCAGGCGACGGCATCGGCCATCGTCCATGGCGTGGGCATGCGGTGACGAGAAGCCCTTGCCGTCGTTGTCGTAGTACTGGCCGCCGGCGTTGCCGAACTCCTCGGACAATGCTGCCCGGACCAGGATGTCGACGCCGATGGACAGGTCGTTGCCGGCCACGCCAAAGCCTTCCTTGACCATCTTGCTGGCCAGCAAGGAGCCGGGGTTGACCGCCACCACCATGGGATCACAGGCACTGGACCTGGCGGCCAGGTCGCGGGTCCACATGATCAGCGCCAGCTTGCTCTGGGCGTAGGCGTCGAAGTCACCGTCGGCGTCGGCGGTGCCGGCAAGCGCCGCCAGCGACACCGGCGCCTGGGCGGCAGAAGCCAGATTGACCACCCGCCCCTTGTCTCCGAGCAAAGCCGCCAGGCGACGGGCCAGCACATAGGACGCCAGGGTATTGACGGCAAATCGCACATCGAGGCCGTCTGCGGTACGGGTGTCCGGGGTGCGGTAGACCCCGGCGTTGTTGATCAGCACATCGATGCGCTCATCGCTCTGCTCGACCTCCGCCGCCAGCGCCGCCGCTTCGGCCAGGCGCGACAGGTCGGCGACATGCCCAGCGGGCACCTCGCCTTGCGAGATCGCTGCCAGCTGCTCACGGGCCGCCGCGAGCTTGTCCGGGTTGCGTCCATGCAGGATGACGCGATGGCCCTGGCGCGCCAGCTCGCTGGCGGTGGCAAGGCCAATCCCATCGGTGGACCCGGTGATCAATATCGTCTTCATGGCAATCTCCTGGCGGCGCCGGTCACCGGATAACGGTGCGGCGACATGTTTTCCCCCATGCTAGTGCAGCCCTGTGCCGACGATAAGCCGGCAAGCGGCGCAATCAGTTTTCGGTTTTCTAGCAAAGCCATCGCCTGCACCACGCCGGCAGCCTCGCCTACCCCGACCCTGTCGCCACGGCTGCGACTTGCGCCCGACATAAAAAAGCGCTACCGAAGGAGGACGGTAGCGCCAATGGGCGATGCAAAGAGATGAGGCTCAGCCTTTAGACAAGCCTTAGGCGCTGTCCGAAAAGTCGACGAGCGAAGGTTAGACAAGGCAAAAATCGGTGAGAAAGCGCAGTTTACGGGGTGTAAATGAGCATTTTGATCCGATTTTTAACGCCGTATTACCGAGCGCAGGCACTTTTCAGACAAGCCCTAGAACAGCAGATGGGTCGCCAGCGCCACCATGGGCATGGCCACCAGGGTGCGCAGCAGGAATACCACGACCAGGTCACGCACCGTCAGCGGGATGTCCGACTCCAGCATGGCGTTGGCACTCTCGGTGAAGAAGATGATCTGCACCGACGACAGGGTGCACACGAAGAACACCGCCATGGGGTCGACGTCGGCGCCGGAGATGATGATCGCCGGCAGCGCGATCTCGGCGATCGACACCAGCACGGTGGGGGCAATGGCGCTGGCATCCGGCAGCTGAAGCGCAGAGATCAACGGCTCCACCAGCACGCCCAGGTAGTCGAATACCGGGGTGTAGGTCGCCAGCAGCAGCGCCAGGGTGGCGATGGCCAGGATGTAGGCGACGATCTTCTGGGCAAAGGTGATGGCCTCCCAGAAGCCCTTGTAGAACACATCGAGCCGAGTCTGGGAGGCGCGCTCGGCGGCGGCGCCACAGGCACGGGCCAGGATGTGTCCATCACTGGAAACCTCAAGATCCTGAGCCGTCTGGGTGTTGCCCTGATGGTAGACGTCGAGCTTGCGCGACAACGGCGGAATCCTGACCATCAGCGCCGCCAGGGTGAAGTTGATGATGAAGGAGACGATGATCATGTGCGGCAGGTAAGCCATGATGCCGCCGATGGACGCCAGCAGGGCGAAGAAGCCCAGGCTGCAGATACTGAAGTTGGTGGCAATGCTGGCCGACTCCCGCTGAGTATAGTGGCCTTCCAGATAGAGCTTGTTGGTGATGAAGATGCCCACCGCCGGGGCGGCGACGAAGGAGGCAACCGCGTCCACCGCAGACTTGCCCGGCAGACGATAGAGCGGACGCATCAAGGGCTCCATCAGGGTGCCGACAAATTCCAGGAAGCCGAACTCGGTCAGAAACAGCACAAACAGGCCGGCGATGGCCACGGTCAGAAAGACGCTGCCCCCCAGGTACAGCGCCAGCCCACCGACATCCTTGTGCAGCAGCCAGTCGGGCCCGATCTGGAACACCAGCATGAAGGTGAACACCGCCGCCAGCAGGAAGGTCAGCCCGGTCATGGTGCCATCCTTCTCATGGTAGGCGGCGACGGCTCGGCGCCATGGAGACGGCGCCCCGGAGGAAGCCACCAGGCGTGACAGCAGCCAGGTCACACACAACAGGGCGACCAGGCCAAGCGTCAGATACTCCAGGGCCCCGCCGAGCGAAGACTTCAGATAGTCGATGATGATCACCAGCGGGATCTTCAGCGAGCCATCTGCCGTCGGGAATGGGAAAAAGAAGATGCAAAGGCCAATCAGGCTGCCGACCAGCGAGGTCACGCCAGCGCTGCGTGGAGGGGCTGCCACCTTGGGATTGTTCATGTTGTGTCTCCAGTGGGGCTTGCGATGAGCACCGCCCGCGGGGGCGATGCTCGGTGGTGCCGGCGCCGTCATCGGCGCCCGCGGGATGGATGATATTCAGGGGTTGAATGGCCAGCGCCGTTAAGCACGGAACTGTGGCCAGCTGCGTCAGCGCTCGGCCAGTGCCTGGTCGAGTTCGGGCAGAGCCTGGAACAGGTCCGCGACAAGACCGTAGTCGGCGACCTGAAAGATCGGCGCCTCCTCATCCTTGTTGATGGCGACGATGACCTTCGAGTCCTTCATCCCTGCCAGGTGCTGGATGGCGCCGCTGATACCCACCGCGATATACAGCTCCGGCGCGACCACCTTGCCGGTCTGCCCCACCTGCAGGTCGTTGGCCACGAAGCCGGCGTCCACCGCCGCCCGCGACGCCCCGATGGCGCCGCCAAGGGTATCGGCGATACCTTCGAGCAGGGCAAAGTTGTCACCGCTGCCCATGCCGCGACCGCCGGAGATGACCACCCTGGCAGCGCCCAGCTCCGGGCGCTCGCTCACCGCCCGGGTCTCGCCGACAAAGTGCGAGTGCTGATTGGCGATGGTGATGTCGACGGACTCGATGGGTGCTGCGCTTGAGGCCTCGGCCACCGCCTCGAAGGCGGTGACCCGCACGGTGATGACCTTGACCGGGTCCAGACTCTGTACCGTGGCGATGGCGTTGCCGGCGTAGATCGGCCGCTTGAAGGTATCGGCGGACTCGATCGCGATGACCTCGGAGAGCTGGGCGACATCCGCAAGCGCCGCTACCCGCGGCAGCACGTTCTTGCCGCTGGTCGATGCCGCAGCCAGCACGTGGGTGTAGTCCCCGACCAGCGCCGCCACCAGATCGCCCATGGGCTCGGCCAGTTGATGGGCAAGGCTCGCCTGATCGGCCAGCCGCACCCGGCTGACGCCCTCAAGCCTTGCCGCCGCCTCGGCGATACCCGCGACGCCCTCACCGGCTACCAGCACATCGATATCGACGTCACTTGGGTCCGCTGCGGTCTGTGCGATCTGCCGGGCGGCGGCGACTACCCGCGCGGTGGCCTCGCCGAGCTGTCCTTGATGATGTTCCCCCACGACCAGAATCTTCATGCGATCACCTTGGCGACGTTCTTGAGCTTGTCCACGAGTTCGGCCACCGAGGCCACCTTGATCCCGCCCTGCCGCTCGGGCGGCGGCTCGACCGCCTTGAGCCTGAGCCGAGGGCTGACGTCGACGCCCAAGGCGTCGGGCGTGGTCACGGCCAGGGGCTTCTTCTTGGCCTTCATGATGTCCGGCAGCTTGGCGTAACGAGGCTCGTTGAGGCGCAGGTCGGTGGTGACCACCGCCGGCAGCGCCAGCGACAGGGTCTCGAGGCCGCCGTCGATCTCGCGGGTGACCTTGATCTGGCCCTGCTCTACCTCCAGGGCGGAAGCGAAGGTGCCCTGGGGCATGCCGCCGAGGGCGGCCAGCATCTGGCCGGTCTGATTGTTGTCACTGTCGATGGCCTGCTTGCCGAGCAGCACCAGCTCCGGCTGCTCCTGCTCGACGACCGCCTTGAGCAGGTGCGCCACCGCCAGCGATTCCAGCGCGACCTCGGTGTCGATGTGCAGGGCACGGTCAGCGCCGAGGGCCAGCGCCGTGCGCAACTGCTCCTGCACCGCCTTCGGCCCGGCACTGACCACCAGCACCTCACTGGCCACGCCGGCCTCCTTGAGGCGAACCGCTTGCTCCACGGCGATTTCACAGAACGGGTTCAGGGCCATCTTGACGTTGGTGAGGTCAACGCCGGAGTGGTCCGGCTTGACCCGGATCTTGACGTTGTGATCAATGACGCGCTTGACCGCGACAAGGATTTTCATGGGCTATCTCCCTTGCTGGGCGGTCAGGCGGTGATGGCACGGCCGATGATGATCTTCTGGATCTCCGAGGTGCCCTCGAAGATGCGGGTGATGCGGGCGTCACGGTAGTAGCGCTCGATCGGCAGGTCGGAGATGTAGCCGTAGCCACCATGGACCTGCACCGCGGCGTCGGTGACCTTGGCTGCGGCCTCGGAGGCCACCAGCTTGGCCACCGCCGACTCCAGGCTGAAACGCTGACCGGAGTCCCGCGCGTCCGCCGCCTTGTAGGTCACCAGCTTGGCGGCCTCGAGCTGGGCGTGCATCTCGGCCAGCATCCACTGGATGCCCTGGTGCCGGCACAGCGGCTTGCCACCGACGATGCGTTCCTTCGACCAGGCCAGCGACGCATCCCGAGCGGCCCGCGAGATACCGACGCTCATCGCCGCCACCTCGACCCGACCGCGATCCAGCACCTCCATGGCGGTGGCGAATCCGGCCCCCTCCTCGCCCATCAAGGCATCCGATGGCAGCACACAGTCGAAGCCGATCTCGTAGATATGGCTACCGCGCAGGCCCAGGGTCTTCTCGGGACTCGAGAACTCGAGACCCGCGGTGTGGCGGTCGACCAGAAAGGCCGAGATGCCGCGGTGGCCCTGATCGGGGTCGGTCTTGGCGTAGACCACCAGGAAGTCGGCGAAGGCGCCGTTGGTGATGTAGTGCTTGGTGCCGGTCAGGTGCCAGCCGTCGCTGGTGCGTACCGCCCGGGTGCGCATCTCGGCGGGATTGGAGCCGGCCCCGGGTTCGGTCAGGGCGAAGGCGCCCAGCTTCTCGCCGCTGGCACACTGGGGAAGCAGCGCCTGCTTCTGATCCTCGGTGGCGCCGATCAGCACCGAGTCGGTGGCCAGAAAGTGAGCGGTCAGCGATGAACAGGTGGCCGCGCAGTGGTAGGCGATCTCTTCCACCGCCAGCGACATGGCGATGCTCGAGATCTCCACACCGCCATACTGCTCGGGCAGGTTCATGCCCCAGAAGCCCAGCTCGCCCAGGGCGTCGAGGCTCTCGCGGCAGAACTCCCGCGTTTCGTCGTAGCGCGCCGCATTGGTCTTGAGCACCTCAGCGCAGACGCGGTGAGCGGCGTCCTGGAAGGCGATGTCATCTTCATTGAAGGTAAAGTTCATGCGTCGATCTCCTTGTCGAGGTGCTGTGATTCGAGACAGGCGTTGTGTTGGCCAAGCGTCGGCGCGGGGCGATCGCAGACGACCCGTCGGCCATTGAAGAACACCGGTTGAGCCGGCGAGCGCCAGTGCCCCATATCGAGCAGCAGCTGGCGGTCTTCGGCATGCCGGGATTCGGCAAGCTGGGCGATGTTCCAGATCGGAGACGCCGGCACTCCCGCCTGATCGAGACGCGCGCAGACCTCCTCCACGGTGAACTGGCCGGTCCAGTCTTCGATCAGCGACTTGAGTTCGGCCTGGTGGAGACAGCGCTGCTCGTCGTCGACAAAGCGCGCATCCTCGGCGAGCTCTGGCGCCTGCATGCACTCAACCAGGCGAGAAAACAGCGTGTTGTTGATCACCGCGATGATTACCTGGCCATCGTTGGCCTCGAAGCTGTCGAAGGGCGCCGACAGCGGATGGCGGTTGCCGATAGGAAAAGGCGCCTGGCCGCTGGCGACGAACTGCGCCAGGTTGGTGACCTGCATCGAGAACAGGCAATCGAGCATGGACACATCCAGGTGACAGCCCTGGCGCTCGGGGTCACGTTCACGGGCGAACAACGCCGCCGCGATCGACCAGCTGGCGAACATTCCGGCGCACACATCTCCCAGCGACTCGCCGATGCGGGTCGGCATGCCGCCATCGGGACCGGTGGCCGCCATCATGCCCGACAGCGCCTGGGCGATGATGTCGTAGGCCGGCTTGGCGCGCATGGCACCGCTCTGACCGAAGCCGGAGATCGAGCAGTAGATGAGACGGGGGTAGCGCGCACGCAGCGTCGCCTCGTCGATTCCCAGGCGCTCGGTAACCCCGGGCCGAAAGTTCTCCACCACCACGTCGGCGCGCTCGCAAAGCCGATGAAAGCGCTCGAGGTCCTGGGGGTCCTTTAGATTCAGACACAGGCTCTTCTTGCCACGGTTGAGCATCGAGAAGTACAGGCTTTCGCCCTCGACGTAAGGTGCAATATGACGGCTGTCATCGCCCTGCCCCGACTCGACCTTGACCACTTCGGCGCCCAGGTCGGCCAGCATGGCGGTGCAGTAGGGCCCGGCGAGCACCCGGGACAGGTCGAGGACGGTGATCCCCTTGAGTGGTTGCATAGCGTCTTGCCTCCGGTCTTGTTGTTGGCAGTGACATCGAGCGCTGACGGCCGCTCAATATGTATATACATATCTATCGCTAAAGTGACCGGCTTTCCACCCAAACATTCTTACCCCTTCCTCACACAAAACCACAATAGATTGTTTTATAATGTATTTTCAAAAAAACCCCAGACTCTTCCTCGACCAAAGTCTGATGAAAAAAGACGAAACGAGACGCTTGCAGCACAAATTGGTATATACATCTGGAGACGCTATCGGCCCACCCCGGCATCGAAGGCTCTAGCCGTAGAACATCCGGAAGCCTGGCATCGAGGGCAACGCCAGGGAGGTCTGGAGTGAGGGGCATCAAACGTTCGTCAGCGCTGCCGGAAGAGATCGAAGGAACAGCCAGGAGAGAGACAGGAGGAACAGTCAGGAGGAACAGTCAGGAGGAACAGTCAGGAGGAACAGTCAGGAGGAACAGTCAGGAGGAACAGCCAGGAGGGAAAGCCAGGAGGGACAGGTGGCAGGAGAGCCTGGAAGAACAGATGGGCGAGAAGAACAACGGTGGAAAGCTCAGGCACTGCATGGCACGGCGCCTCAGCTAGGGCTTGTCTGAAAAGTGCCTGCGCTCGGTAATACGGCGTTAAAAATCGGCTGGTGCGCCAGCCCGGTCAAAATGCTCATTTACACCCCGTAAACTGCGCTTTCTCACCGATTTTTGCCTTGTCTAACCTTCGCTCGTCGACTTTTCGGACAGCGCCTAGAACCATAGCCACAACAAAGGCGTGTCGAAGGAAGCCGCCAGCAAAAGAGCGACAAAACGCGAAGGGGGACGTCAGGTATTGCGGGAGGCGTTCAGCTTGTAGCGCTTGCCGGGATGCAGAAGCTGGGTGTAGCTGATCAACAGCTCTCCTGACCAGGTACGCCGCACCACCAGCAGGCAGGCATCGCTGGGAGACATCTCCAGCAGCGCCGCCTCCTCGTCACTTGGCAGCATCGCCTCGACGCTGTTCTCGACATCGGTGACCGGATAGCGCGCCACCAGGATGGCGTTGGGCGTCTGGCGCTCGAAGTCCTGCTGCAGGTAGTCCGGCGCCAGCTTCGGGTTGACGTGGCGTCGCTCGAGCTGGATCGCCACGCCATTTTCCCGATGCACGATCTCGGAGTAGAACACCCGGGTCCCGGTCCTCACCCCCAGAAAGACGGCGACCTCTTCGGATGCGGCCACCTCCTTCAAGGCGATGATCTGGCTTGAGTGCTCGCCGCCTCGCAGGCGGATCTCGTCGGCGATATTGCGGATGTCGAACAGCGACGATTCAGACTTGCGCTGACTGACGAAGGTACCGGACCCCACCCGGCGCACCAGCAAGCCCTTCTGTACCAGATCGCGTATGGCCTTGTTGGCGGTCATGCGGCTGACCCCAAACTGGGTGGCCAGCGCATTCTCGGCAGGGATTCGATCACCGGCGACGTAGGCCCCGCTCTCGATCTCGGACAGCAGATATTCCTTTATTCTTGCGTAGCTGGGCCGCGAGCTTGCCATGCAACGTCCTGTGGGCAATGGGAAACGCCAAGTGTAGTCATGTCTCTGACGCCAAGGAAAGCGAAAACCTGTCGCCATCTGAGCCAGTCATTGTCCGGGAATTCCGAATAGTGTGTTTGGCGGCCGCCGGTGTTTCACGACTCCATAGCACGCTAAGGTGTTGCCATTGATGAACACCTAACGGGAGATCCCATGAAAGCTATCGGTTACCACGCCCCCGGCCCCATCGACCGCGACGACGCCCTGGTCGATCTGACCCTCGACACGCCTCAAGCCAGCGGCTTTGACCTGCTGGTCAAGGTCGAGGCGATTTCGGTCAACCCGGTGGACGTCAAGATTCGCCAGGCCCGCGCACCCGAAGAAGGCCAGCCTGCGGTAATTGGCTGGGACGCGGTCGGCGAGGTGGTCGCCGTCGGCGACCAGGCCTCACGCTTCGCCGTGGGCGACCAGGTCTGGTACGCCGGCGATATCTCCCGCCCGGGCACCAACAGCGAGTACCACCTGGTCGACGAGCGCATCGTCGGGCATGCGCCTCGCTCCATCCCCACCGCCCAGGCAGCGGCGCTGCCGCTCACCACCCTGACCGCCTTCGAGATGCTGTTCGATCGCCTGCGGGTGCTTGATCCGGTCCCCGGTGCCGCCCGTGCGGTGCTGGTGATCGGCGGTGCCGGCGGCGTGGGTTCCATCACCATCCAGCTGTTGCGTGCCTTGACCGACCTGCAGATCATCGCCACCGCCTCACGCCCGGAGACCCAGGCCTGGGTGAAGGAACTCGGCGCCCACCATGTGATCGACCACAGCCAACCGCTGCCCGAACAGGTCGAGGCGCTGGGCCTGGGTGCGCCAGCCTTCGTCTTCTCGACCAACTATTCGGAGCACTATGCCCCCCAGGTGGCCGAGTTGATCGCCCCCCAGGGCCGCTTCGGGCTGATCGATGACCCAGAGACGCTGAACATCACGCCGTTCAAGCCCAAGGCGGTGTCGATCCACTGGGAGCTGATGTTTACCCGCGCGCTCTTCACCACCGACGACATCGCCCGCCAGGGCGAGATCCTCGACAAGGTGGCGGGGCTGATCGACACGGATCGGATTCGCTCCACCGCCACCGACAGCTACGGCACCATCAACGCCGACAACCTCAAGCGCGCCCATGCGCTGATCGAGAGTGGCAAGGCCAAGGGCAAGATCGTGCTCGAAGGTTTTTAAGGCGCAGACGAAAAGACGCCCGCCCCGCTCGGCAGTGCCGAACGGGGGGGGCGTCTTGCGCAGCGAAGACGGTCCGATCGAATCGATACCACGATCCGCATCAGTCGAGCTCCAGAACCTCGGACTCGAACCTCGGCCTCGCACCTTCCACTCTGCGGTCAGGACAGGCGTTCGCGGAAGTCCTGATAGCCGAACTCGCGGATCACCCTGAGCTCACCGGTCTCTGAGTTCCACACCGCAATGGCCGGCAGGCGCGTGCCATTGAAGGTGGTGGTCTTGACCATGGTGTAGTGGGACATGTCCTTGAAGATCAGCTTCTGACCGATCTCAAGCGGCTCGGGGAAGCTGTAGTCGCCGATCACGTCCCCGGCCAGACAGGTCAGCCCGCCCAGTCGGTAGGTTTGCGGGTACTCGCCTGGCTCCCCCGCCCCCAGCAGACCAGGGCGGTAGGGCATCTCCAGCACGTCCGGCATATGGCAGGTGGCCGAGGTGTCGAGGATCGCCTGGTTCAGCGCATTGAAGCTCGTGTCCAGCACCGTGGTCACCAGCACCCCGGAACCGATGGCAATCGCCTCGCCGGGCTCCAGATAGACCTGCACCTGGTGACGCTCGGCGAAGTCACGCACGCAGCGGATCAGGTCGTCGCGCTGGTAGTCGGGACGGGTGATATGGTGGCCACCGCCGAAGTTGACCCACTGCATGCGCCCGAGCAGATGGCCGAAGCGCTCTTCCACCGCCGCCAGGGTACGCTCGAGCGGCGGGAAGTCATGCTCGCACAGGGTATGGAAGTGCAGGCCGCTGATGCCGTCGAGGCTCTGCTCGTCGAGCTCGGACAACGGGATACCGAGCCGCGACCCCGGTGCGCAGGGATCATAGATCGGCACATCGCCCTCGGAGTGCTCCGGATTGATGCGCAGCCCGAAGCGCAGCCCCGGACGACGCGCCAGCGCCTCGCGCACCAGCGGCTGGGCCCGCCGCCACTGGGCCGAGCTGTTGAACACCACATGGTCGGCGATCTTGAGGATCTCGGCCAGATCGGCGTCGCTGTAGGCGGCACCGAAGACGTGGACCTCGCCACCATAGTGCTCACGCCCGAGCTGCGCCTCGTGCAGGCCGCTGGCGCAGGTGCCGCTCAAGTAGCGCGACACCATCGGCGCGAAGTGCCACATGCTGAAGGCCTTGAGCGCCGACAGCACCTTGGCACCGCTGGCCTCGGCGACCTCGGCGAGGATCGCCAGGTTGCGCTCCACCGCCACCTCGTCGACGACGTAGCAGGGTGACGGCAGCGCTTCGGCGTCCAGCCGCGTGATATCCGTGAACTGAAGGATCTCCACGCCTTAGAGGTCCTCGCCCTTCTGCACGTCCAGACGGAACGACGGATCCAGCTCGATGACCTTCCACGGCAGACCGTACTCGTTCATGTCGGCCATGAACGGATCGGGATCGCACTGTTCCATGTTCCACACGCCCGGACGCTTCCAGTGGCCCTCGAGGATCATCTTGGCGCCGATCATCGCCGGCACGCCGGTGGTGTAGGAGATCGCCTGGGACTTCACCTCGGCGTAGCAGTCCTGGTGGTCGCAGATGTTGTACAGGTACATGACCTTTTCCTGGCCATCCTTCTTGCCGCGCACCACGGTGCCGATGCAGGTCTTGCCCTTGGTGCGCGGACCCAGGGTGGAGGGGTCGGGCAGCAGGCTGGCCAGGAACTGGATGGGCACGATCTGCTGGCCGTTATACTCCACCGGCTCGATGCCGGTCATGCCGACATTCTTCAGCACCTCCAGGTGCTTGAGGTAGCTGTCGCCGAAGCTCATCCAGAACTGGGCGCGCTTGAGGCTCGGGAAGTGCTTGGACAGCGACTCCAGCTCCTCGTGGTAGAGGCGGTAGATGTTGTAGTCACCGACCTCTTCGGGGCAGCTGAAACGCGCCATCTTGGACATCGGCGGCGTGGTAACGAACTCGCCATCTTCATAGTGGCGGCAGTCCGCGCTGACCTCCCGGATGTTGATCTCCGGATTGAAGTTGGTGGCGAAGGGGTAGCCATGATCGCCGCCGTTGACGTCGATGATGTCCAGCTCCTCGATCTCGTCGAAGTAGTGCTTGGCGAGATAGGCGGTGAACATGTTGGTGGCGCCCGGATCGAAGCCGCTGCCGAGCAGCGCGGTCAGGCCGGCCTGCTTGAAGCGATCCTGGTAGGCCCACTGCCACTTGTACTCGAACTTGGCGGTATCCAGCGGCTCGTAGTTGGCGGTGTCGAGGTAGTGCACGCCGGCGGCCAGGCAGGCATCCATGATGCTCAGGTCCTGGTAGGGCAGCGCCACGTTGATGACCAGCTCCGGCTTCTCGGCTTCGAGCAGGGCAGTCAGCTCGGCGACGTTGTCGGCGTCGACCTGGGCTGTGCGAATCGGGCGCGGCAACTGCTCGGCGATGGCCTTGCACTTGGACTCGGTGCGACTGGCCAACAGGATATCGGTAAACACCGATTCAAGCTGCGCACACTTGTGAGCGACGACACTGCCCACACCGCCGGCACCGATGATGATCACTTTTGACATAACAATACGCTCCCGCCTGAGTACAACGACCCGTCAAGATGGATAGGCCCGGTCGAGGTGAGCCGAATCGCGACCCACGAGGCTCGTCCACCCGACGAGCCCCCTACCCTACTACCGGACGGCGCATGCTAACCAGATTTGCCGTTTCACGCCACGGCTTTTCGCCCCTTGCCTGTGCGTCGCCGAGGTGGACGTCAAGGCGTGCCACCGACCTGGCGACAGTGTAGTCAATCACCACCAGATGACAGCTTGATGTGACGCTGTCGAGCGCCTGGTGCGAGCCCATGAACGAGCCGCCCTCACCTCGCGCCAGCACACGCCAGCACACTCCAGCTCACTCCAGCCCACTCCACCTCACGCCAGCTCACTCCACTTCAGGCCACCTGACGTCACTTGCCCCAGGCGCTACCCGACGCTACAGAGCGCGCACGCCACCCATCAATCCACAAAAAAAAGACTACGTAGTCACTAAATTAAACTAAAGTATATTTAATTACTATTCAGCAACTTACTTCACATACATGGATCATGGAATTTTCTATTGTTGAATACGTATGTCGTTTGGATTTACAAGTGTGCACTCCGCAGCGCCACCACCTCGAGCGCCGCCGATTGCCCCTCGCTGCCGGCCAGGGGCTCACAACGACAACAGGAGAGCTCCATGCGCCACTTTCACCCCCTTCCCTTCAGCCTGACCGCCCTGACCGCCGCTGTCGGTCTTGGCCTGTCCGCTACCGCCCTGGCCCAGCAGGAACGCACCATCGACGTCAGCCTGCCGCTGGGACCCGAGTCACAGCAGGGCATCGGTATCCTCAAGTTCGGCGAGGAACTTGAGCGCCTGTCGGATGGCCGTCTGACCATCGAACCTCACTACGACAACGCCCTGGGCGCCGAACGTGAGGTCATCGAAGGCATGGGGCTTGGCATCATCGACGCCGGCATCGCCTCTACCGGTCCCATGGGCGGTTTTGTCGACGAGTTCCTGCTGTTTGACCTGCCCTACATCTTCGAGGACCACGAGCACGCCTACGGCTTCCTCGACAGCGAACACGGCGAACAGCTCGCTCAACTCGCCGAAGAGCAGATGAACGTCAAGTTCCTGGCCTGGATGGAAAACGGCTTCCGCCACAACACCAACTCGGTACGCCCGCTCGAGCACCCGAGCGATCTCGACGGCATCAATCACCGCACCCAGGAAAGCCGCGTTCAGGTGGACACCTGGGAAGCGCTGGGCGCCAACGCCACGCCGATGGCCTGGACCGAGGTCTACACCGCGCTGCAGCAGGGGGTCATGGACAGCCAGGAAAACCCGCTGGCCACCATCTACGACGTCAACTTCTACGAGGTCCAGGACTACCTGAACATCACCCAGCACGTCTATTCGCCGGCGCCGCTGATGATGAGCCTGAACCTGTTCAACTCGTTCAGCAAAGAAGATCAGCAGATCATCCTCGAAGCCGCGCAGATCGCACTGCCGGTGCAGCGTGAGGCCAGCCAGGAGCTGGAGCAGCGCTACAAGGGCGAACTGGCGGAACTCGGCATGACCGTGACCGAGCCGGACCTGGGCCCCTTCCGTGAGGCCGTCCGTCCGGTGATCGACAAGTGGGCACCGACCGTGGGCGAGGACCTGGTCGACGCCGCGATCAACTTCGACCACTAAGCAACAAGGCGCCCGCCGAGCCCATGGCAAGGCGGGCGCCGTCTCTTCCTGCGAGGCATCCCATGCAATCCTTCCTGCAATTCGTCAACGCCGGGATCGGGCACTTCAACCGCTTGATCGGCTGGGGCCTGGCGCTGCTGCTGCTGGTCATGACCGTACTGATCTTCTGGCAAGTCTTCGCCCGATTCGTGGTCGGCAGTCCCTTGTTCTTCTCCGACGAGATCGCGCGCTTTTCGATGCTCTGGCTGACCTTTATCGGTGCCGGCTACGCCTACCGCAAGGGCACCCTGATTTCGGTCGACATCGTGCTGGAGTATTGCGGTGAACGCGTGGGCCGCCTGATGCGCATCCTGGTTGTGCTGTGCTCGGCGGTGTTCGCCTTCGTCATGATCAAGTACGGCTTCGAGCTGGTCGGCCGGGTCTCCAGCCAGACCGCCCCCAGCACCCGTATTTCGATGATGTGGCCTTACCTCGCCATCCCGGCAGGCGGCATCGTGATCATGGTCAATAGCCTCGGCCTGCTGATCGACGAAGCCCTGGGCCAACCGGTCCACCACCATCAGGAGGTGAACTGACCATGGCACTGTTACTGTTCGTCCTGCTGATTTCCCTGTTCATTCTTGGCGTCCCCATCGCCTTCTCGCTGGGCTTGGCCTCGGCCATCACCGTCTGGCATGGCGACCTGATGCCGATGCTGATCGTCGCCCAGCAGATGCTGGCCTCGGTCAATTCCTTTCCGTTGATGGCGATCCCGTTCTTCATCCTGGCGGGCTACCTGATGCAGGGTGGCGGCATCTCCAAGCGTCTGGTCGACTTTTCCAACACTCTGGTGGGCAGCATGACCGGCGGCCTGGCCATGGTGGCCATCGTCACGTCGCTGTTCTTCGCGGCGATCTCCGGCTCCGGCGCCGCCACCACCGCCGCGATCGGCGCCATCCTGATTCCCGCCATGCTGTCCAAGGGCTATCCCGGTGGCTACGCCGCCGCCAACCAGGCCGCCTCCGGCGCCCTCGGCGTGATCATCCCGCCCAGCATCCCGCTGATTCTCTACGGCATCGCCGCCAACGTTTCGGTGGGCGACATGTTCATCGCCGGTATTCTGCCGGGCATCCTGGTGACCCTGACCCTGCTGGTGTTTGCCTACTTCTTTGCCCGTGCCAATGGGCTTGGCGGCGGAGAAAAAAGCTCGCTCGGCGACGTCTTTCGCGCCGGTAAAAAGGCGATTCTGGCCATCCTGATGCCGGTGATCATCCTCGGTGGCATCTATGGGGGTGTCTTTACGCCCACCGAAGCCGCCGTCATCGCGGTCGCCTACTCCTTCGTCATCGGCACGCTGATCTACCGCGAGATCAAGTTCGCAAGCCTGGTCGGCATCCTCAAGCAATCCGCCGTGACCACCGCGGTGGTGCTCAGCATCATCGGCGCCGCCGGGCTCTATGGGCGCATCCTGCAAAGCCTGCGGGTCCCCGACATGATCTCGGACTTCGTGATCTCGGCCATCGACAGCCCGCTTCTGTTCATCCTGCTGGCGAACCTGTTGCTGCTTCTGGCCGGCATGTTCATCGAAGCCGCCGCCGCCATCCTGATCTTCGTGCCGATCCTGCTGCCGATCGCGGTGAGCTACGGCTTCGACCCGATCCACTTCGGCATCATCATGGTGGTCAACCTGGCCATGGGCATGTTCACCCCGCCGGTCGGGCTCAACCTCTTCGTCGCCTCCCAGATCACCAACATCGGCATCGCTCGTCTGACCTGGGCGGTCATGCCCTTCGTCGCGATCGTGCTCGCCAACCTTCTGATCATCAGCCTGCTGCCGGTGTTGTCCACCTGGCTGCCGTCGCTGTGACCCCACACAAGGAGAACACCATGAACGTCGTTGAAAGCCTCACCCCGCGCCAGGGACTGCGCGTGCTGGTCACCGCCGGCGCCTCCGGCATCGGCCTGGCCATCGCCAAGGCCTTCGTCCAGGCCGGCGCCAGGGTCCACGTCTGCGACATCGACAGCGAGGCCCTGGCCGCCCTGCCAGACGGCATCACCCATACCCGTTGCGACGTCAGCCGCGAGGACGAGGTCGCCCGCCTGTTCGATGACGCCCGCGCACTCGGCGGTCTCGATGTGGTGGTCAACAACGCCGGGATCGCCGGCCCCACCGCGGGCATCGACGAGATCGATCACGCAAGCTGGACCCAGACCATCGACATCAACCTGAACGGCCAGTACCGCGTCGCCCACCGCGCCGCGCCGCTGCTGCGCGAAAGCCAGGGACTGCTGGTCAACCTGGCCTCGGTAGCCGGACGGCTTGGCTTCGCCTACCGCACGCCCTACGCCGCGAGCAAGTGGGCGGTGGTCGGCCTGACCAAGAGCCTGGCCTGCGAGCTCGGCCCGGACGGCGTGCGGGTCAATGCCATCCTCCCGGGCATCGTGCGCGGGCCACGCATCGAGAAGGTGATCGAGGACCGCGCCGCCAAGCGCGGCATCAGCTACGCCGAGATGGAAACGGAGAACCTGTCGAAGATCTCCATGCGGCGCATGGTCGAGCCCACCGATATCGCCGCCATGGCGCTGTTCCTGGCGGCGCCGGGGGGCACCAACATCAGCGGCCAGGCACTCAGCGTCTGCGCCAACGTCGAATCCCTGTGACCACGGAAGCCTCCTTATGACCAGACCCGTAGGTATTCTCGGCGCCGGCCTGATCGGCCGCGCCTGGGCCATCGTGTTCGCCCGAGCCGGCATCGACGTGTGCCTGCATGACGCCGCAGACGAGGCGCTCGAGCGGGCCCGCGACGCCATCGCCACCTCCCTCGACGACCTCCACCAGGCGGGGCTGATCGAGGACCCGGAGCGGGCGATGTCGCGTATCCGCTACGACAGCGACCTGGCATCGGCCATGGCCGGGGTCGGCTACGTGCAGGAGTGCGGGCCGGAAGATGTCGAGACCAAACGGCGCATCTACAGCGACCTTGAAGCCGTGGTGGCCAAGGACACGGTGCTGGCCAGTTCGACCTCCGGTATCGCCGCTTCGCGCTTCACCGATCACCTCCATCACCCTGACCGTTGCCTGGTGGCCCATCCGGTCAATCCCCCCTACCTGATCCCGCTGGTGGAAGTGGTGCCGGCGCCGGCCACCGGGCAAGCCGCGGTGGCGTCCACCATGGCGCTGATGGAGCAGGCCCGGCAGACACCGATCCTGGTCAACAAGGAAGTCCCTGGCTTCGTGCTCAATCGCCTGCAAGGCGCCCTGCTCAACGAGGCGCTGAGACTGTTCGCAGACGGGGTGTGCTCCGCCGAGGATCTGGACAAGACGGTCAAGCACGGGCTGGGCCTGCGCTGGTCGTTCATGGGGCCCTTCGAGACCATCGACCTCAATGCGCCCGATGGCGTGGTCGACTATGGCAACCGCTATGGGCCGCTGTATCGCGACGTCGACCGCGAGCGCGGTGACGACGATCCCTGGCAAGCCACGACCCTGGCGGCACTCGACCAGCAGCGCCGTCAACAACTGCCAGCCCAGCGCCTGGGCGAGCGACAGGCCTGGCGCGACCGACGCCTGATGGCGCTGATCGCCCACCAGCAGACGCTGGCAAACGATTGACCCGGGCCAACGACGGACCCAGACCAGCCACTGTCCCACCTTACCCGCCTATCCATCATTCAAGGACCCGACCCATGGCAAAGCAACGCAAGGTCATCATCACCTGCGCGGTCACCGGCGCGATCCACACCCCGTCCATGTCGCCGCACCTGCCGGTCACCCCGGAAGAGATCGCCGAGGCAGGCATCGCCGCCGCCGAGGCCGGCGCCTCGATTCTGCACCTGCATGCGCGTGATCCCGACAACGGCAAGCCGACCCAGGACCCGGCCATGTTCGAGCGCTTCCTGCCCCACATCAAGGACGCCTGCGACGCGGTCATCAACCTCACCACCGGTGGCAGTCCGCACATGACGGTGGAGGAGCGCATGCGCCCGGCCATGGAGTTCAAGCCCGAGCTTGCCTCCATGAACATGGGCTCGATCAACTTCGGGCTGTTCCCGATGCTCGACCGCTACGCGTCGCTTGAGCACCAGTGGGAGCGTGAGCACCTGGAGAACAGTCGCGACCTGGTGTTCAAGAACACCTTCGCCGACATCGAGAAGGCGATGACCCTGGGCGCCGAGAACGGTACCCGTTTCGAGTGCGAGTGCTACGACATCGGACACCTCTATTCCCTGCGCAACCTGCTCGACCGCGGCGTCATCGGCGGCCGCGTGTTCGTCCAGAGCGTGTTCGGCATCCTCGGTGGCATCGGTCCTCACCCGGAGGACGTGATCCACATGCGGCGCACCGCGGACCGGCTGTTCGGCGACGCCTACGAGTGGTCGGTGCTGGGCGCCGGCAGCAGCCAGATGCGCATCGCCGCCCAGGCCGCCGCCATGGGGGGACACGTGCGGGTCGGGCTCGAGGATTCGCTGTGGCTGGGCCCGGGCAAGCTGGCCGAGACCAACGCAAGCCAGGTCGCCAAGGTGCGCGAGATCCTCGAGGGTCTGTCGTTTGAGGTGGCGACCCCGGACGAAGCGCGTCAGATGCTGGGACTCAAGGGCGCCGACCAGGTCGGCTTCTAGGGAGACGGACGATGACCCTGTATCGACTCGGGGGCGAGGCCCCCGATATCGCCGCCAGCGCACTGGTGTTCGACGAGGCCACGCTGATCGGCGACGTACGCCTGGGTGAGCGCGTCAGCGTGTGGCCCGGGGCCGTGCTTCGTGGCGACAATGCGCCTATCGTGGTGGGAGACGACAGCAACCTGCAGGACGGCTGTGTGGTTCACTCGGACCCCGGCTATCCGGTTACCATGGGACGCCAGGTCACGGTGGGTCACCTGGCCATGCTGCACGGCTGCCGCATCGGCGATGACGTGCTGGTGGGGATGAATGCCACGGTACTCAACGGTGCCGACATCGGTGATCGATGTATCATCGGCGCCGGCGCGCTCGTCACCTCGGGCAAGCGCTTTCCCCCTGGCTCGTTGATCGTCGGCAGTCCAGCCAAGGTGGTCAGAGAACTGACCGAGGACGAGATACAGTCGGTGCGCGAAAATGCCAGCGTCTACACCGACAAGATCGCCGCCTATGCGTCTCTGGAGCCTGTCGAGCCGGCGTGATCGCCGGCCATTTCTGCCACCCGACACGACATGACTCGATGAAAAAGAAATCCGTCACCTCACACGATGTCGCCCGTCTTGCCGGGGTCTCGCAGTCTGCCGTCAGCCGGACCTTTTCGCCGGATGCCAAGGTGTCGGACAAGACCCGCAAGAAGGTCATGGAAGCGGCGCGGCAACTTGGCTATCGGCCCAACACCATCGCCCGCTCTCTGATCACGCGATCGAGTCGCACCATCGCGGTGGTCGTCTACAGCCTCGAGAATCCCTTCTACAGCTATATGCTGGAAAAGGCGTCCCGCTTCTTCAAGCAGCAGGGTTACCACCTGCTGCTGTTCTCGGCGTCCAGCAGCGACGGCTTCGATGACGTGCTCGACGACATCCTGAGAAGCCAGGTCGAAGGCATCCTGATGCTGGCAATTACCCTCAATGACGACCAGGCGGCTCTGGTCTGCGACTACGGCATTCCGGTGGTAATCATCAACCGTACGGTCGACTACGCGGGCATCAGCCAGGTCGCCTGTGACAACTTCCAGGGCGGCTACTGGGCGGGCCGCCACCTGGTCTCGCTGGGCCATCGCCGCATCGCCTACCTGTCTGGCCTGGTCGATTCCTCCACCGACATCCAGCGTCGAGCAGGCTTTGTCGAGGGCCTGGCCTCCATGGGGGCCGCGCTTCACGACAGCGGCATCGGCCACTATCAATACACCAGCGCCTGCCAGGCCACCCGGCTGCTGTTCGCCAGCACCACGCCGCCCGACGCCCTGTTTGCCGCCAACGACCTGATGGCCATCGCCGCCATGGAAGTCATCCAGAGCGAGTTCTGCCTCAAGGTGCCCGAGGACGTCTCGGTCATCGGTTTCGACGACGTGCCCATGGCCGCCTGGCCGAGCCACTCGTTGACGACCCTGCAGCAGCCGGTACAGACCATGATCATGCGTGCCACCGAATTGCTGCTGGCCCAGATCGACCAGCCGGACACCCCACCACAGCAGATCACCCTGCCAGTCACGCCGATGCTGCGCGGCAGCGTCAGGCGGCCTTCAGGCGACGTCAACGACACCTAGTGAAGCGAAGCGACCCTCTCGCCATCCGCCGACGCATGCGTGAGCATGCGCCGGCGAATGGGCCAGCGCCTATTCCACCTCGAGCTGTCCATGGTCGATCAATCGATCGAGGAAGGCGTCGCTGGATGCTCCGCCCATGCGCACGCCGGCGAGGACGATAAACTGATCGGCGCCGGCGCCGTGTGCGCCGATACCACCATCAGACTTGACCGCGATGACAGTATCGCCACCCTCCTGACTGGCGTGCAGGAAGTCCGACACCTGGTGGTCACGGGCGTCATCGAGCAGATCAGACAGATCGAGCCGATCTGCCTCGGGGTTGCGGGCGGTGTTGCCCAGGGTGAAGTCCTTGATCTCGTCCTCTGCAGGCCTGCGCACACTGCCCGCATCCCCCGCCTCGTAGCCAAAGGTGTCGGCGCCAAAGCCGCCCCACATCACGTCGCCACCGCGACCGCCGATCAGCACGTCGTCACCACCACCGCCGATCAGCACATCGCCCCCCCCCTTGCCCAAGCAGGGTATCGTTGCCGCCATCGACACGGTCTGTATCCATCAGCTCCCGGTAGTGGTCCTGGATATAGGCAATGATCTCGGCATCGCTCGCCTCGGCGCCATTGCCATGGTGAACCGACCACTTGAGGTACTCGGTCAGCCCTTCGTAGCCGAGGCCGTCGTGGCTGCCGGCGGCAAAGCTCTCGTGGGTATCGCCGTCTCTCCAGCGAAGGTGGTCGGAGTTGACGGTGTCGCCAAACAGAATATCGGCCTTCACCCCGCCGGCAAGCACATCGTCACCGAGCACCTCGAGCGGTGCGTCGGGGCCACCCTGCGCCAGCGCGGCGTTCAGTACCTCCTGGGTGTTGACGATGACCGACTCACCGGCGGGTGACGTCCACTCGGTGCCGTCCTGCAGGGTGATGGTGCGAGTCCCCTGGGTCTCGGTATTGTCGAAGATGTCCAGATAGTCCTTGCGCAGCAGACCCGCAGGATCCGGCTCCCCCGCGACCTCTTCACCGATGCCGAAGGTATGCACCTCGGACAGCCGACCGAGTTGAAGGAACTGTTGATACGCCTTGTGGACAGGGGTAAAGGCCCCCGCCACATCGCTCTCCACGATGTGTCCACCCTCCCGGTAGGCTGTCGGGAGACCATCGGTCAGGAACAGGGTCAGCGACCTGTCACCTTCATCTTCCTTTGCGACATGGTATTTTCTGGCGGCGGAGAGGGCTGCCTGATAGTTGGTGGAGCCCTGGGCCGCCGCACCGTTGACGTAAGCGATAAGGCCAGCCACGTTATGTTCGTTCAGACCATCGACCGCTCTGGGTGAATGCGCCTTGTCGTCAAAACGCACCACTTGTACGTCCACATTTCCGTCGTGACCCGCCAGACGTGTGAGCAACAGATTGACGTTCTGCTGCAATAGCTGTAGCCGACTAAGACCATCCGTGCCGGACGGCTGGCGCATGCTGCCGGACTCGTCGATCAGGATCGAGATGTTGTAGTCGACACCTGACGCAATCAATCCCTGCTTGCCGCCCAGGTCGCCGATCAGGACGTCATCACCCGGGCCGGTCGACCCATGATTATCCCCATTGTCACCGACATAGAGTTCGCCAGCTTCCCGGCCCGCCATCACATCGACCGTCAGTGACGCCGAGGTGATATCACCGTCGCCATCGGTGCCGTTGTAGTCGATCACTGCGTCACCGGCGAAGCCCTGGTGCGGGACGAAGGTCAGGGTGCTGTCGGGGTTGATGGTGACGCTGCCGACGCCAGCACCACCCTGAACGCTGGCCCTGATGACATCGCCCGGGCCATCGGCACCATGCTCATCGTTGGCCAGCACATCCACACGCACCGGCGTGCCGCTGGCGGTAGTGGCACTGTCGTCATGGGCGATTCCGCTGTCGTCATCGATGATGATCTGCACAGCTCCGTCAGCGCTGTCGCCGTCCCCATCGGTGACGGTGTAGCCCACCGTGAACTTGATATCGTCTTCAAACGTACTGCTGCGGTGGTCCAGCGGACCTTCGACAAACAACTTGTAATAGGCCGTTTCAGGGCCATGCAGTATCCAGATAACGCGGTCACCGTTGTCGTCGAAACCTTCCAGCGAACGACCGTTGCCACTGAGCTGCCAATTGATCGGGACGCCGCCGGAAGTCAGTGCCGGCAGCCCGGCGGTGTGCCAGGTGAAGGAGCTCACGCCGTCGTTACCGACGTCATAGTTCAAACGAGCGGCAGTAAAGCTCTGGAAAGTCAAGGCGTCGCCTACGCCACCTCGAATGCCGCCGGGCAGGCCCTCTTCGTCAACCACCGACCTGATCAGACCGGCGGTCGGGGTATGGTCGTGTGGACTGTCGATCGAGGTGTAGGTGCTCGCATTGTCTGTTTCGGAATCGGTATTCATGACAGTCTCCTGTCCTTGGGTGGGTCGAAATTCGCGTATGGCTCCTTGAAGCTAGGTGGTCGATACCGACCTCGACACTGGACTGGTGGCCACCACTTTTCGTCCCATTACTCCTCGATTCCTGGTGCCAACCGCGACTTTCATAAAAAACCGACACTTGCGAATCAGCAAAAAACCACTTCGCATAAAAAGCCACACGAAAGAAAATTCACGAAATCTCTTACCAACTGATAAATAACAACTTTCTGTTTTTCCACCGATTTGAAAATATGAGATTCCGGCATCGAAAAACTCGAAACAACACAGTTCTGTAGGCCGGTTCAACGCCGGCGCTACCATGGCTTATAAAAGCCAACATATCACCTTGTAGGTCACCGCCACCTTTTTGGAATATTGATCGATCAACATTGATCACACGACAGGACAAACACCCATCAATCATCGATAAGTCGAGGCAGAATTTCAGCCGGTTTATCGACTTAAAAAAGACGCAAAAAAATATTGCGATAGCCGACAAGACATCACCCAGCCAAAGGCCGGGTGATCGAAGGGGATCTTCGCTGGAGTGATCCACCGCTGACTCCACTCTCTACTCCACTGCCTACTCCACCAGCAGCGCGGCCTCCTGGCCGATGCGCTCCAGCGTGGTGTCGCCTGCGCCCGGCACACCGGCACCGTTCAGGACCAGCGCTTGTTCGCTGTCTGCGCCACTGCCACTGCCGCCACCACTGCCTCCACCACTGCCCCCTGCCGACGCGGGGCCTACGCTGTCGGTCTGGTCCTGTTCCGGAGGCAGCCAGACCGATACCTCCTCGTCGCTCTCGTCATCAAGCAATTCCGACAGCGCCAGCCGGTCCGTCTGGGCAGCGACTTCCTCGCCTGTCACAAGCACACCTGTGTCGCCAATGGCAGAGGCACTGACGTCAGCATCCGCTGGCGCTGGCGCTGGCGCCACGTTGGCTCTAGCGAAACTGCGAGCCTCATCGTATTCGCTATCAGCAGCATCTACCCAGAGACTCGTTTCACTGATAAAGCCCCCGTCGTACAAGAACGTCACCGTATGATCGGGATTGATCGTCACCTGGCCACCATCACCGCTGGAGACTCTCACCTTCAGGGAACCGTAGCCATCGCCGCCGAAGTTCACCAAATCGAGGGTCACCGGAATGCCGCTATAAAAGGTAAAGCCTTCCAGATCAGCAGTGATCACAGGCGTGTCGTCATCTACCGTCAGCCGGAGTTGTCCTTCAGCAGTATCGCCGTCACCGTCGGTAATGACGTAGCCGACCGCGACATTGATATCACTCTCCCCAAGGTCATCTTTGTGGTCCAACGGACGATACAGCTCGACGCGGTAGTCGCCGCTGTCGATATCGGTCATCTCGATGCCAATCACAGTATTACCGTCGCTATCGGAGGCCAGGAGGCTGTGGCCGGAGCTACCGAGTGACCAGGCCAGGGGGCGTCCTTGCGACGTTAAAGACGGCATGCCTTCTGTCGTCCAGCGGAAGCTGCCACGCCCTCCCTCACCGAAGTCATAGCCCAGCGAACCGGTCACCACGGTCTGCTCACCGGGAACGTCATTGAAACCGCCGGGGTTGCCGCCGAGGCCATCCTCATCGACGACGGCCTCGGCCACCATGGTGGCGGGGTCGCCATCGGTTTCCGGGGTCGTCGGTCTGGTGGGGTCGCCACCCGTCACATCGATAGAGAGCGTCGCCTCGCTGCTGTCACCGTCGTTGTCGCTGCCGCTGTAGTCGATCTCCGCCACGCCGGAGAAGCTCGGGTTGGGTATGAAGGTCACGGTGTCATCGGCATTGACCGTGATGCTGCCGACCCCTGCCCCTCCCTGAAGGCCAAACCCGCCGATGCTCCCCGGCCCATCGGCGCCATATTTATCGTTGGTGGACACATCCACGGTAATCGGGGTGTCACTGTCGGTACTGGCGCTATCATCGCTGGCGCTGCCGGCGTCGTCGTCGACAAAGAGCAGGAAGACACCCTCGGCACGGTCCCCGTCGCGATCGGTGACGGTATAGCCAACCTCTAAGGCGCGGTTATCCTCTACAACATAAGACAACGAGGGGGACGGCTCGTGATCCAACGGCTGGAACAGCGCCACTCGATAGCTACCGCTGGCAACATCGGTCAATTGCACCGAGATCACCCGGTCGCCACTGCTATCTACGCCCAGCAGCGAACGCCCGTTACCGCTTAACTGCCAGGTCACCGGATCTCCGCCGGTCGTCAGCGTCGGCAGATCGTCGCTATGCCAGGTAAAACCACCCTGACCGTTATTTCCGAAGTTGTAGCCCAGCAAGCCGGTGGCGACGGTGCGTTCGGTGGCAACATCCCCATCTCCTCCCGGGATACCGCCTGGCAGCCCGTCTTCGTCGACGAAGGTCCTGACAGGGACAGTGTTCGGATCGTCATCGGTTTCCGGGGTAGTCGGGATGTCATCGGTTTCGACGTCCACGACAAGCGTGCCGGTACTGATGTCACCGTCGCCGTCCATTGCGTCATAGTGAACACGCGCAACGCCAGAGAAAGACGAATCGGATTCAAAGGTCAAGGTACTGTTAGGGTGGATCTTGAGGGTGCCGACGCCGTCGGCGCCACCCTGAATGCGGGCGCCGACAAGACGTCCCGGCCCATCGGCGCCGAACTCATCATTGGCCAGCACATCCACCCTGACCCGGTCACCGCTCACGGTGCTGACACTGTCATCGTTGGCGCGAACGCTGTCGTCATTCACGCTGACATTGAGCACGCCTTGCGCAGCCTCGCCGTCACGATCGGTGATCACGTAGCCCAGCGCCATGTCGATACTGTCCTCGCTCATGGCATCATCGTGATCAAGCGGTCGGAGCAGTGACACGCGATACTCTGCGTTGAGAATATCGATGATTCTGACGCGCAGGACGCCATTGCCCTCGGTATCGGAGGCCGTCATGGTATGGCCGGTGGCATTGAGCGACCAGCTCAATGGGCGGCCTTGTGACGTCAAGGAGGGCAGACCGTCGGTGCTCCAGCGGAAGGTTCCACGCCCATCAGAGCCAAAGTCATAGCCCAGCGAGCCGGTCACGACGGTCAGCTCGCCTGGCGCATCACCCGGACCACCGGCAACACCACCGGCCAGGCCGTCCTCGTCGACAACCGCGGTGGCGGGTCCGGTGGCTGGATCGTCATCGGTCTCCGGGGTGGTAGGACGATCCGTGCCCTGGTCGACACTGACGCTGAGCTGTCCAGCGGTAATGTCGCCGTCTGCGTCGCTGCCGGTGTAATCAATCAGCGCGGTGCCGCTAAAGCTTGCCTGTGGCACAAAGGTCAACACGCCAGCGCTGGTTAGCGTGACGCTGCCGACATCCGCGCCTCCCTGGACACTGGCAGCGATCACCCGTGCCGGGCCATCGGCGCCGTGGTCGTCGTTGGCCAGCACGTCCACTTCGACCGCTGTCGCGCGATCGGTGCGCGCACTGTCGTCGTTGGCACGACCACGGTCATCATCCACGGTCACGCGCAGCACACCCTCAGCAGTGTCACCGTCAGCGTCGCTGACGCTGTAGCCCACGACGAAGTTGAGGTCGTCCTCGACCCTGGCGTTGGCGTGGTCCAGCGGCCTTGCCACTGCCACCTTGTAGCTGCCGGTCGCCTGATCGACAAGCTGAACCGAGATGGCCCTATCGCCATTGCTGTCAAACCCCACCAGCGAACGACCGTTACCGTTGAGCCGCCAGGTCACCGGATCACCGCCGCTGGTCAGCGACGGCAGGCCGTCGGTGCTCCAGCGAAAGTCTCCCTGGCCATCGCTGCCGAAGTCATAGCCCAGCACGCCCGTCGCGACCGTGAGTTCGGTGGGCGCATCCCTGACACCGCCGTGGATGCCGCCCGCCAGGCCATCCTCGTCGACCACGGCCTTGGCGGGGTTGGACAGGGGGTCGCCGTCGGTCTCCGGAGTGATGGGAATACCGGCATCATCGCTCTTGACCACAACGCGGAGCTGTGCACTGCGGGTATCACCGTCGGCATCGCTCGCGGTGTAGTCGATCAGCGCACTCCCTGAGAAGTCAGGGTGGGGGATAAAGGTCAGGGTGCTGTCGGGATTGATGGTGACGTTGCCAACCGCTGCCCCACCGCGCACGCTGGCGGAGACGAGACCACCCAGGCCATCAGCGCCGTACTGGTCGTTGGCCAGCACGTCCACGCTGATCGGGCTGGCCTTGTCGGTAGTGGTGCTGTCATCGACCAGCAGCATACTATCGTCATCCACGCTGATCCTTAGCTGGCCCTGGGCAGTGTCGCCGTTGCCGTCGGTGATCATGTAGCGAACGGTCAGATCGATATTGTCCTCGAGGCTGGCATCGTCGTGGTCAAGCGGCCGGTGCAGCTCGACACGATAGAGCCCCTGCTCGAGATCGGTGATGCGGACGCTGATCACCTCGTTGCCAAGCGCATCCACGCCCGTCACCTCATGCCCGGTACCGTTGACCAACCAGCTCAACGGGCTACCCTGTGAGCTCAGCGCCGGCAGGCCATCGGTGACCCAGTGGAAGGGAAACAGCCACGGCCCGTCCTTGCCGAAGTCATTGCCCAACGATCCGGTGACGACCCTGGCCTCTCCGGCCACGTCCCCCGGGCCGCCGGCGATGCCACCGGCGAGGCCTTCCTCGTCGAGCACGGCCCGGGCCGAGACGGTGGCAGGGTCGCCATCGCTCAGCGGCGTGATCGGTACATTGTTGCCAGAGGCGCCGACACTGACCTCGACACGTCCGCCGGTCTCATCGCCATCACCGTCAGTGTATCCGAGCTGCAACAAGGCCGTGCCGTGGAACTCGGGATGCGGCGTGAAGGTGGCATAAAAATCACCCTCTTCGTGGCTGACCTGGCCAACGCCATCGCCGCCGACGACCTCGGCGCGAAAGTTGGCGACCCGCTCGAAGTCGGCGCCGATAAGGATGTCATCCCGCAGATCAAACCTGACCGGGGTATCGGTGCCAGTGAAGTACCATCCCCTGTACCCACCACCACGGGGACTGTCGTCGTCCACCAGGATGTCCAGCGAGCCTTGCGCACTATCGCCGTTGCCATCGGTGATGACGTAGCCGACGCTGAAGGTGATGTCGTCTTCCAGGTAGGGGTCGCTGTGATCCAGTCCCTTTAGCAGTTCAACTTTGAAGATGCCCGGCTCCAGGCCCAGGAGCTTTATACTGATCACGTCTACCTGGTCATAGTAGCCGAAAATATTGAGACCGCGGGCCTTGCCGATCAGGCTGTTACCAGCGGCGTTGAGCGACCAGGTCACAGGCTCACCATTCGCACTCAATTCGGGCAAGCCATCGGTGGACCAGCGGAAGCTGCCAGGCCCAGCCTCTCCAAAGTCGTAGCCCAGAAAACCGTCGTAATAGGCTTGGTAGTATCCGATATCGCCGGAACCACCTTCCAGGCCAGTCATTTCATAGGCATACAAGTAAAGCCGGTCCTCATCGACGATGGCGGTGGGCGCCACGTTCTCAGGATCACCGTCGCTGTCCGGGGTGGTGGGGCCGCCGGCGTCGCCACCTTCGACGACGACGCTGAGTGTGGCGGCGGCGGTGTCACCGTCGGCGTCACTGACGACGTAATCGATCAGCACCTCTCTGCCGAAAAGCTCCGGGTGGGGCACGAAGGTCAGGCTGTTGTCGGGGTTGATCGTGATGCTGCCGACCGCTGGCCCGCCGCGCACGCTGGCGTCGATGATGCCCCCAGGGCCATCGGCGCCCAGCCCGTCGTTGTCCAGCACCGCTACCCTGATCGCCGTGTCGACGGCGATTGTGGCGCTATCGTCTCGGGCCACCAGGCTGTCGTCGTCCACCACGATGTCAAGCCTGCCGGCGGCAACGTCTCCGCCACCGTCGGTGACGGTATAGCCCACCTCGATAGAGAGGTCGTCCTCGATGCCCGAAATGACATGATCCAGCGGCTTGTCCAGCGTCACCTTGTAGCGGCCGGTCACCACGTCGACAAGCTGCACCGCGATGACCCTGCCGCCACCGCTGTCGACGCCCAGCAGCGAACGGCCATTGCCGCTTAGCCGCCAGCTCACCGGATCGCCACCGGAGGTCAGTATCGGCAGGCCATCGGTGTGCCAGCGGAAGCCACCCGGACCATCATTGCCGAAGTCGTAGCCCAGCGATCCGATGGTCACGCGACTCTGGGTAGCCGTGTCGCCGGCCCCCCCGGCGATACCGCCTGCCAGGCCATCCTCGTCGACCACCGCCTTGGGCGACCGGGTGTCGGGGTCGCCATCGGTCAGTGGCGTGATCAGCCCGTCAGGATTGACGGCCGCAACAGACACGGTGAGGGTGCCGACGGGGAAGTCACCGTCGCCATCGGAGCGGGCGTAGTCGATAAGCGCATCGCCGGAGAATCCCACAGCGGGAACAAAGGTCAGGGTGCCATCGGGATTGATCGACACGGTGCCCACAGCGTCGCCGCCCTGAACGCTTGCCTGCATGACCTTGCGTACGCCCTCGGCGCCGATCTCGTCGTTGCTCAGCACGTCCACGATGACCGGGGTGGCACTGAGGGTGGCGGCGCTATCGCTGTTGGCGCGGCCGGCGTCGTCATTGACACGGATCTCGAGTACGCCTTCAGCCGTGTCGCCGTCACCATCGGTAACGACATAGTCGATCACAAAGTCGACATTGTCCTCGATACTTGGATCCGAGTGATCCAGCGGCTGGAACAGCTCGAAGCGATATTCACCCGTCGTGATATCGACAAGTTCAAGCCTGAATACCGAGCCGAACTGCGCGTCCTTGGCAATCAAGGTCCGTCCATTATTCACCAGTGACAGGCGCGGCACTTCCCCTCTCACCTCCACATCTACCAAATAGGAGCTACGAATCCAGGAGAAACCAGCAACCCCATCGTCGCCAGCGTCATAACCCAGGAAACCGGTGGCGACCGTTGACTCGCCGGCGATATCGCCGATACCGCCAGCAATGCCCCCGGGCAGACCCTCCTCATCGACGACGACCCTGGCCGGTTGGGTATCGGGGTCGTCGTCGGTTTCCGGAGTGGACCGCGTCGTCGAGGCAGCGTCGCGGACATTGACGGTCAGACCTCCTTGGGTGGTGTCACCATCGCCATCGCTGCTGGTGTAATCGATCAGGGCATCGCCCAGAAAGTCCGGGTGAGGCACGAAGGACAAGCGGCCATCGCCCCGGACCGTGACGCTACCGACATCGGCTCCCCCTTGAACGCTGGCCGCGACAACCCCACCCGAACCGTCGGCACCGAGAACGTCGTTAGCCAGCACGTCGACGATGACCTGGGTGTCCTTGGACGTGGAAGCCCTGTCGTCGTTGGCGCGAGGAGCGTCATCATTGACCGTGACCTCGAGCACGCCGAAAGCGCTGTTGCCAGAGACGTCGACGACGACATAGCCCAACTCGAAGTGAATACTGTCATCGTTGCCAGCGCCTGAGTGATCCAGTGCGGCAATCTGGTCGCGGTCAGCAAAGTGTCTAACGTCAGGCAACCGTACCTCATAGCTGCCGGAGGCTAAGTCGGTAAGCACCACCTCGATGACCGCATACTCCTCCTGGGCGTCACTATCGTAGGCAACCCCACGCACCCTGTGGCTACTAGCGTCAATCAACCATGACACCGGATAGCCGTCGGCGGTCAGACGCGGCAAACTGGCGATATCCCAATCGAAGCTGCTCACCCGTTGAATTTCGTAGCCAGTTTCTTCTGAGCAATCGCTGCCGAGGTCATAGCCCAGCGACCCGGCCGCCACGACCGTTTCGCCTGTGCCTGAGCCGCTGGCACTACCGTAGTAAGAGGCGGCTTCATCGACGATAGCGTGGGCCGGTTCGGTGGTGGGATCGCCATCGGTCTCCGGGGTGGTCGCCACCTCGCTGTTCTCACATTCTCGGATATCGAAGTGGGCCTCGATGTTCACCCGGTCGCCGTCACCATCGATGACAACGATCTGGAACTCGAACGATCCCTCGGCATCGGGGTCGGCCTTGAACACCCAATATTCCAAGTTGACGGCGAGCAGGCCTTTGTCGGTGTCGATCATCGCCCCCAGTGGATATTCGGTGTCGTCACCGGGCAGGCTGACAAAGACCCGGTCGAGCCCTTCTTTGCCAGCATCCATCCTCCAGCGATCGACGACAAAGTTCCCCGGAACGACCGAACTGGGAGTATCGATGCCGTTGTACCCCGAGTAGGTGGGTGGCGCTACATCAACCACATTGATGTCGACCCAGGCCTTCTCTTCCCTGCCCTCGTTGTCGGTGGCGATGAAAGGAAACGATAACGACAGAATGTCGTCGAAATCAGGCCCGGTATGGTCCAGTTTCCGATTCACCGAAACAGTGACCAACTCGTCGTCGTCAGTCAGTTGCAGGATCAGCAGGGCTCTTCCCGGATCCTCGTCCAGCAAACTCTCCTCGAACAGCATCAATCGCTGCCCGTCGGGTGAAATCCGAAACCCCACTGGCTCACCGTCCGCCGTCAGTTCGGGGAGGTCAGGAGCCACCCAGCGATAGGGCTCATTGCTGGCAGGATCTCTGTTGTATCCAAAGTCGTGGTTCAGCCTGAAGCTATAACTCCCACCGCCATCGGTGACAGAGAGAAGGACAGCGGGCTCCACGCCGCGGGTATTCATCAGCGCAGTGGCGCTGGCATTGGCTCTTTCAGTGTCGGTATTCATGGGAGTGTCCTCGCCGCCGGTTGGTGGCGGCAAACAACGAAAACAAGGCAACAAGCACGGTGTGATTCCTGCGTCTGCCTTAAACCTAGGCACTGATTTTCGCTCTCGACACTGGACTGACGAACATCATTATCACTCGAAGCCTCGTTGTTTTCCGACATCAAAAATTTCTTTTTTATAAAACAGATAATTGCGCGTCAGAAAACACCTCAGCCACCAACTCACACTTTGTGATAAAAAATTCACAAATTTTTAAATGATTGATAATTCGACACTTAACTTTATAAATAAATACCAAGGTCGCTGCCATTAAGCGACTACACAATCGATTAAGCACAATTTTGCATGCTTATTCCACGCCTCGGGCAACGATGACTGCGAACAATCACACAAAACACTCTAGATTTTACGTCACGATTTTCTTCCCTTGTCAGTTCGACAACTGAAAAAACAAAAACCACGCTTCCATCTTTCCATAAGCGAGTACACGCCGGCCTTTACGCACGTCGCTATAACGCCATAACAAAAAATTATCACCTTTTGATAAAAACCCCGATTGGCCGAATTAAAGTGCTGATGTTGTGGGTCGAGATCACCGCCCGAAGAACAGCCGATAGTTGCTGCGCTTGCAGGATGCAGTGCACGGCCCTGTCGCTGGGAG
>NZ_JASHIT010000045.1:0-43407 GCF_030733595.1 Halomonas sp. MMSF_3323
TTTTTCGAAGACTTGAAAAAGCCTTTTCAAAACAATCACTTTTACCACTCTTTACCGCCTGTGACGTTTGCTCGTCGCCGGCAGCGGATGCGTACTTTACGGATCGGGGCCGGCCTTGGCAAGCGCTTTTCGTAAAAAAATGCCAGATCATCGAGCAGTGTTGATCCAACAGCGGCACCATCTTGTCCACACCGCTCTATGGAACCCCCTGTGGATGAATGCACAGACTGCCCCAGAAGGCGCTTTCGGCACTCATACAAGAACAGGAACGCCCGCGCTAGGCGGGCGTTCCTGTCGGTCGTCAGTATAACGAAGCGTTGGGCTTGCTGCTCACATCGGCCTCTATTGTTACCGCAAGATGATCCTGGGCTAGGTCTTGAGCTTGCGCATCAGCGCCATCGTCGGACCGGACGCCACATAGGTACCGAACAGCAGCAACAGCATGACCGACGGCTCGATCGAGATCACGACAAATCCCAGCACGATGGCCAGCAGGGCCACAAAGGGCACCGGCCCCTTGAGATCGACATCCTTGAAGCTGTAGTAGCGAATGTTGCTGACCATCAAAATGCCAGCCGCCCCCACCACCAGCAGCATCAACAGCTTGAAGCCAAGAGCGGTGGCGTCGAAGCTGTGGAACGTCCACACACTGGCCGCCACCAGCGCCGCCGCCGACGGGCTGGGCAAGCCGATGAACCACTTCTTGTCGACGCTGCCGATCTGCACGTTGAACCGCGCCAGGCGAAGCGCCGCACAGGCCACGTACAGGAACGCCACCACCCATCCGGTCTTGCCGATGTCCTGCAGGATCCAGGTAAAGGCGACAAGCCCCGGCGCCATGCCAAAGGAGATCATGTCAGCAAGGCTGTCATATTCGGCGCCAAACTCGCTTTGTGTATTGGTCAGCCTGGCTACCCGGCCGTCGAGGCCATCGAGCACCATGGCGATGAAGATGGCCACCGAAGCGGCGGTGAAATCGCCATTGAGGGCGGCGACAACGGCGAAGAATCCCGAAAACAGCGCCGAGGTGGTGAACAGGTTCGGCAACAGGTAGATCCCCCGCCGTCGCACCTTCTTGCCGTCCTCGACCGCTTCTTCCACGACTTCGGATTCCCGCATGAAGGCGCTGGCCAGATCTTCATCCTGGGGCTCTCGTGGTTCCTGCTCACGCTTGCCTGCGTCTTCGCTCATCTCTGTCATCCATTGGCTTCGAGTATGGGATCATTCTACACGACCGGCCGGCCGTTACCGCCAACCTCGCGGCAGCCGTCCTCTACCTCCAGCCTCGGGCACCTGCGGGCCAAACGCAAGGCACAGCGCAGGATTCATGCGGCAGCACCATGACCACTCAGTCGTTCACCCATGACGCAACGGGGGAGGAGCACTGAGTGTGCTCCTCCCCCGTTTCTGTCCCCATCGGCGGGCAAGCCCGACGATGGGTTACCAGGAACCCATCAGTTCTTGGATTTGTCGACAAGCTGGTTGGCGGCGATCCAGGGCATCATGCCACGGAGCTTCTCACCGACCTGCTCGATCTCGTGCTCGGCGTTCAGGCGACGACGTGCGGTCATCGAGGGGTAGTTGCTGTTGCCCTCGTTGATGAACATCTTGGCGTACTCGCCGGTCTGGATACGCTTGAGGGCGTTTCGCATGGCGGCACGCGACTCGTCGTTGATGACCTCAGGGCCGGTCACGTACTCGCCATACTCCGCATTGTTGGAGATGGAGTAGTTCATGTTGGCGATGCCGCCTTCGTACATAAGGTCAACGATCAGCTTGAGCTCGTGGAGACACTCGAAGTAGGCCATTTCAGGGGCGTAGCCCGCTTCTGTCAGGGTCTCGAAGCCGGCCTTGACCAGTTCGACAGCGCCACCACACAGGACAGCCTGCTCACCGAACAGGTCGGTTTCGGTCTCGTCCTTGAAGGTGGTCTCGATGATGCCGCTGCGGCCACCACCGATGGCGGCGGCGTAGGACAGGCAGAGTTCCTTGGCCTGGCCGGTGGCATCCTGGTGGATGGCGATCAGGTCAGGAATACCGCCGCCACGGGCGAATTCGGAGCGCACAGTGTGGCCCGGCGCCTTGGGGGCGATCATCACCACGTCCAGATCCTTGCGCGGCTCGATCTGGTTGTAGTGGATGTTGAAGCCGTGGGCGAAGGCCAGGGTAGCGCCTTCCTTGAGGTTCGGCTCGATTTCCTGCTCGTAGATGGCCTTCTGGTTCTCGTCCGGCGCCAGCACCATGACGACGTCGGCGGACTGGCAAGCCTCGGCCACAGAGGCCACCTTCAGGCCGGCGGCCTCCGCCTTGGCGGCGGAAGAAGAACCCGGGCGAAGCGCGACGGTGACGCTGACACCGGATTCCTTCAGGTTGTTGGCGTGGGCGTGGCCCTGGGAGCCGTAGCCGACGATGGTGACCTGCTTGTTCTGGATCAGCTGAAGATCGCAGTCCTTGTCGTAATAAACGCGCATCTGGTGCTCCTGAAAACGAGTGCCTGCTCGGCGATAGAAGAGATCTTGTCTGTGTCGTGTTGCGTTCAGCGTTGATGGCCACCCGCGCCGTCTTGTGCGGCGCTGGGCAGACGAGGGGGCTCGCCCTCCGTCGATGCATCCCACCTTACGCCAGCGCCCGTGTTGCGTAAAACGCTATATTTGCAATACTACGTGCCAAAATATGCAATTACAGGTCAGGACTCCCCATGGACTTCCGCCCCCTGAAGCACTTTCTGATGCTGGCCGATTCATTGCACTTCGGCCGTGCCAGCGAGGCCTGCCACGTGAGCCCATCGACTCTGAGCCGCTCCATTCGCCAACTGGAACAACAGCTCGGCGTTGTGCTGTTCAACCGTGACAATCGCCACGTGGTGCTGACCCCCCAGGGAAAGCGCTTCCAGCGCTATGCCAAGGAAGCCCTGGAAGAGTGGGAACAGGTCCGCCTGTCGTTGCAGAGCGAGGCCAAGCGCCTCAGTGGTGAAATCAGCATCTACTGCTCGGTGACCGCGAGCTACAGCTTTCTCTACAGCCTGCTGGCCGACTTCCGCCAGCGCTATCCCGCCATCGAGCTCAAGCTGCACACCGGCGACCCAGCCCGAGCCATCCAGCGAGTGCTGGCCGGCGACGAAGACATGGCCATTACCTCACGCCCGCGCCGCCTGCCCGATGGTCTCGCCTTCAAGTCGCTGACCCGCTCGGCACTGGTGTTCATCGCCCCACAAGAGCAACGACCGTGGGTTCCGCAGCAACCGATGAGCCCGAGCCAGACACAGTGGCAAGGGGTGCCAATGATCCTGTCGGAGGCTGGGCTATCGCGGGAACTGGCCGACACCTGGTTCAAGGCGCTGGGCGTGACGCCGACCATCTACGCCCAGGTAGCCGGCCACGAAGCCATCGTCAGTATGGTCGGACTCGGCTTCGGCATCGGTGTGGTGCCACGCATCGTGCTGGAGGCGAGCCCGCTGGCCGAACGCGTGAGAATACTCCCGGTCAAGCCGGAACTGCCGCACTACGACGTGGGCCTCTGTGTGCTGGAGCGGCGCCTGAAGAGCCCGTTGATCGACGCCCTGTGGCAGGAAGTCGTGGAGCGTTGAGGCCGGGCACGAAAACGCCGCCCCGAGAGG
This sequence comes from Halomonas sp. MMSF_3323, assembly GCF_030733595.1. NCBI lineage: Bacteria > Pseudomonadati > Pseudomonadota > Gammaproteobacteria > Oceanospirillales > Halomonadaceae > Halomonas > Halomonas sp. MMSF_3323. Next base: position 3,617 of record NZ_JASHIT010000045.1, read on the forward strand.
CGGCGTAACAGGTTCACCGGCTGCCCACCAGGGCCAGCGGCTTGCTAGAGGCTCAGCACCTTGTCACCACGGGCGATACCCGAGACGCCGGTGCGCGCTACTTCGAGAATGCCCACGGGGCCCATCGCCTGCAGGAAGGCGTCGAGCTTCTCGGCATCGCCAGTGATCTGCACGGTGTACAGACTCGGGGTGACGTCGACGATCTGGGCACGGAAGATGTCTACCGTGCGCTTGACCTCATCGCGGGCAGCGCCCAGCGCCTTGACCTTCACCAGCATCAACTCACGCTCGATATGGTTGCCTTCGGTGAGATCCACCAGCTTGACCACGTCGATCAGCTTGTTGAGGTGCTTGGTGATCTGCTCGATCACCCGGTCGTCCCCGACGGTGGTCACGGTCAGACGCGACAGGGTCGGGTCATCGGTGGGCGCCACGTTGAGGGTTTCGATGTTGAAGTTGCGCTGGGAGAACAGCCCCACGACCCGCGACAGCGCACCCGGTTCGTTTTCCATCAGAATCGAGATGATATGTCGCATCAGGTCCGCTCCGTCTTGGAAAGCAGCATGTCACGCATGGAGCCCAGAGGCACCTGCATCGGATAGACGTGCTCGTGCGGGTCCACCGCGACGTCGAGGAACACCAGCTCATGGGTGTCAGCGAAGGTACGCGCCAGCGCCTCTTCCAGATCCTCTTTCTTCTCGACCCTGAGCGCGGTGAAACCGTAGGCCTCGATCAGCATCTGGAAGTCCGGCAGCGACTCCATGTAGGAGTGAGCATGGCGGGACTTGTAGTTGAGGTCCTGCCACTGGCGCACCATGCCCAGCGAGCCGTTGTTGAGATTGATGATCTTGACCCCACCACCGAACTGCTTACAGGTGGAGAGTTCCTGCATCATCATCTGGAAGCTGCCTTCGCCGGTCACGCAGACGACCTCCTCATCGGGGAAGTTCTGCTTGACGCCCATGGCCGCGGGAAAACCGAAGCCCATGGTGCCGAGTCCACCGGAGGTGATCAGCCGGTTAGGCTTGTCGAACTTGTAGTACTGGGCTGCGAACATCTGGTGCTGACCCACGTCGGTGGTGACGTACGCCTCGCCACGAGTCACCCGGCAGATGGCCTCGATCACCTCCTGCGGCTTGAGCACCTCGCCGGGCCTGGACGGCTCGTAGAGCTTGCCCTTGCGCTCGTCGCGCCACTCATCGATGGTCTTCCACCAGTCCTTGAGCGCGTCGGGATTGGCGATCTCATGGCCCTGCACCAGGCTGATCATTTCGTTGATCACGCTGGCCGCAGGTCCAACGATGGGCACGTCTGCGCGCACCGTCTTGGACACCGAGCTGGGGTCGATATCCACGTGGATGATCTTGGCCGTGGGGCAGAACTTCGAGGTATTGTTGGTCACACGATCGTCGAAACGCGCGCCGATGGCGATCACCAGGTCGGCGTGATGCATCGCCATGTTGGACTCATAGGAGCCGTGCATGCCGAGCCAGCCCAGGCACTGATCGTCGCTCTGGGGGTAAGCCCCGATGCCCATCAAGGTGGTGGTGATCGGAAAACCGAGCTGCTTGACCAGATCGGTCAGACCCTCGCAAGCACGCCCCTGGACCACGCCACCACCGGTGTAGAACACCGGACGACGGGCCTTGAGCATCAGCTCGACGGCCTTCTTGATCTGTCCGGTATGGCCGCGACTGACCGGGTTGTACGAGCGGATCTTGACCTTCTTCGGATAGACGTACTCGTAGCGCTCGGTGGGCGCCGTCATGTCCTTGGGTATATCCACCAGCACCGGACCGGGTCGCCCGGTGGCGGCGAGGTAGAAGGCCTTCTTGAGCACCTCGGGAATCTCGCTCGGGTGCTTGATCGAGAAGCTGTGCTTCACGATTGGCCGGGTGACACCGACGATATCGGTCTCCTGGAAGGCATCGTCACCGATCAGATGGCTCATCACCTGACCACAGAGCACGACCATCGGGATCGAGTCCATATAGGCAGTGGCGATGCCGGTCACCGCATTGGTGGCCCCCGGACCCGAGGTGACCAGTACCACCCCGGGCTTGCCGGATGCCCGGGCATAGCCGTCGGCGGCGTGGGTCGCGGCCTGCTCGTGGCGAACCAGGATGTGCTTGACCTTGTCCTGACGGAACAAGGCATCGTAGATGTGTAGTGCGGCGCCGCCCGGATAGCCGTAGATGTATTCCACGCCCTCATCCTGGAGGAAGCGGGCGATCATGTCCGCGCCTGAAAGCAATTCCACAGATGTATCTCCCCTGGAGGTCTCGAGTGCGATTCGCACCTGTCGTGGGTACGAAGTCGAGTGCAGCGGTATGCTGCTGCCGGCGCACCGGCACCTGATGCCAAACCCTGGCGTCCGTCGGCCCGGTTGGGGCCTGCACTCTCATCACGGCGGGTCACCGCGTCGGGGCGTTGGCCAGGCGGGGCGGTTAACCCGAACCTGGTAGTCCTTCGGCGGGTAGAGGCCCATTGGCCTACCCTTCACGCGGCGTTGGGGGTCACCCATCGTGCCGCGCCCGCAGTCAGGAACCCTCAAGATTCCAATAGCGCTCTGTGACTGTCAACCGCCGTTCCCATCGCGCTCGGTCAGAGCACTCTGAAAGGCCTCTTTTCGCGGGTGCAGCAAGACCAATGTCTAACGCCGTTTTCTCGAAATCTGGCCATGACGCTGCTGTAATGACGCCAGGTGACACGATTCACTTACTTTACCAGACACCGATGGAGAGGGTGCGGCGGAAAGTCGCCACGACAGCCGGAGCATGACGGCAGGAGAGTTTCTCTCTGCCCCGCCCCGGGACTGACCGGCACCGCTGAGGATCAGCGGACGACTCGCCGAGCTTTCGAATCGGGGCGCTGACACTTGCCATCTGGATCGCTGACGCCTCGAGAGAGAATCGATTCATCCAAGGATTTCTCTAGACAACCACAAGGTCTTTTCGACAACCACAACAACGCCCCCCTTTCACAGGAGGTAGCACTACATGTCTCGCATCATGCAATGGTCCATCACCGTGGCGCTGGCAGGATTCCTGTTCGGCTTCGACACCGCGGTCATCTCCGGGGCCGACAAGCCCATCCAGGCGCTGTGGGGTCTCAGCGACCTGCAGCATGGCCTGCTGATCATGTCCATGGCCCTTTGGGGCACCGTGATCGGTGCCATCTTCGGCAACTGGCCCACCGATGCGCTGGGAAGGCGCGCCACCCTGCTGATGATCGGTGTGCTGTACCTGGTCTCCGCGGTGGGCTCGGCGGTGGTGTCCGACCCCTGGCTGTTCGCCTTCTTCCGCCTGATCGGCGGCATCGGCGTCGGCATCTCCTCGGTGGCGGCCCCCACCTATATCTCCGAGATCGCCCCGCCGCGCCATCGCGGCTTTCTGGTCGCCATGTACCAGTTCAATATCGTCTTCGGCATCCTCATGGCATTCGTCTCCAACTATGTGATCGGCAGCCTGATGAGCGACGACGCCTGGCGCTGGATGCTGGGTATCGAGGCCATCCCTGCACTGATCTACACCCTGATGATCACCCGTGTCCCGCGCAGTCCGCGCTGGCTCATCCTCAAGAAGAACGCTATCGAGGAAGCAGGCCAGGTACTTCGCCAGATCAACCCTGATGCCGATGTCGACGCCGAGATCAACGCCATTCGCGCCGCCGAAACCGACGAAGCGTCCGCCAAGGCCCCCTTCTTCTCGCGTCGCTATCGTCTGCCGATTCTGCTGGCCTTCCTGATAGCCTTCTTCAACCAGCTCTCGGGCATCAACTTCATCATCTACTATGCCCCCCGGGTGCTCGAAGCCGCCGAACTCGGTAGCCAGGCAGCGCTTCTGTCCACCGCCGGCATTGGTCTGGTCAACCTGGTCTTCACCATGATCGGGATGTCGCTGATCGACCGCTTCGGCCGCCGTACCCTGCTGTTCATCGGCTCGGCCGGCTATCTAGTGTCGCTGGTGCTGATCTCTCGCGCCTTCTTCGCCGACGCCCTGGGCGGACTCGAAGTCCCGCTGCTGCTGGGACTGTTCATCGCTGCCCATGCCATCAGTCAGGGTGCGGTCATCTGGGTGTTCATCTCCGAGGTCTTCCCCAACCACGTGCGTGCCCGCGGCCAATCCTTCGGTGCCTCGATCCACTGGGTCTTCGCTGCGCTGATCACCCTGGTCATGCCCTGGGTGCTGGGCACCTTCAGCGGCGGGCCGGTGTTCGCCTTCTTCGCGGTAATGATGCTGCTGCAACTGGTGTTCGTGATATTCCTGATGCCAGAGACCAAGAACGTCAGTCTCGAGGAACTGCAAAAGCACCTGGTGGGCGACAACGTACGCCTGCGACGCGTGCACCTGTCCGGCGCCCGGGCGACGCGCTAGGGCTTGGCAAGAATAAGCCCGCGCTCGTTGCCCTTTCGGGCAGAACCCAAGCCTTGATGAACGCCACGAAAAAGCCCGCCGGGTGGGGAACCGGGCGGGCAAGGGGGTCACAGGACGCAACCTGACCTTCAGTATAGCGACCGATTAACCATTTGCTTGAGAATGGGTATTCGAATTACCCATCATGCACGAATGCCAGCCGAAGGCATCAGGCCCCTCCTCGATGAAGGGGCCTTCTTGCGTGATCGACCCGTGGTCAGCGGTCGAAACGTAACTGACCATCGTCGGCGACCACGCGGATCACGTCGCCAGCGCTGAACTTGCCGGCCAGCAGGTCCTGTGCCAGCGGGTTCTCGATCCGGCTCTGCAGGGCGCGCTTGAGCGGACGAGCACCATAGACCGGGTCGAAGCCGACCACCGCCAACAGCGCCAACGCCTCGTCGGAGACCGTGAGCCCGAGATCGTGTTCTGCCAGCCGCGTGCGCAGACGTTCAAGCTGGATGCCGGCGATCGCCTGGATCTGATCCTGACCGAGGGCGTGGAACACCACCACTTCATCGATGCGGTTGATCAACTCAGGACGGAAGTGGCTTCCGACCACCTCCATCACCGTCTGGCGCATGCTGTCGTAGTCGGCGTCGTCACCACCGAACTGCTGGATGATGTCGGACGCCAGGTTGGAGGTCATCACGATGACGGTGTTGCGGAAATCCACCGTGCGCCCCTGGCCGTCGGTCAGGCGACCATCCTCCAGCACCTGCAACAGGATGTTGAAGACGTCCGGGTGGGCCTTCTCCACCTCGTCGAGCAGCAGCACCGAATAGGGTTTGCGGCGCACCGCTTCGGTCAGGTAGCCGCCTTCTTCATAGCCGACATAGCCGGGAGGCGCGCCGATCAACCGCGCCACCGAGTGCTTCTCCATGAACTCGGACATGTCGATGCGCACCATGGCTTCCTCGGTGTCGAACAGGAAGTTGGCCAGCGACTTGCACAGTTCGGTCTTGCCCACCCCGGTCGGGCCGAGAAACAGGAAGGAGCCGTTGGGCCGGTTGGGGTCGGCCAAGCCCGCGCGGGAGCGCCGCACCGCGTTGGCCACGGCGGTGACCGCCTCGTCCTGACCGATGACCCGCTCGTGCAGGGCCTCCTCCATGCGCAGGAGCTTGTCGCGCTCGCCCTCGAGCATCTTGGCCACCGGAATACCGGTCCAGCGTGACACCACCTCGGCGATTTCCTCCTCGGTGACGTTGGAGCGCAAAAGCTTGTGGTGACGAGTGTCCGCCTCGGCATCGCCGCTCTCGGCAATCTTCTTCTCGAGCTCCGGAATCACCCCGTACTGCAGTTCCGACATCCGCCCCAGGTCGCCCTGGCGGCGAGCCTGCTCCAGGTCGACCCGCGCCCGGTCTAACTCGTCCTTGAACTGGGCCGCGCCCTGGATGCTGGCCTTCTCGGCCTTCCAGATCTCGTCCAGGTCGGCGTACTCGCGCTCCAGCTCGCCGATCTGTTCCTCAAGGGTATCGAGGCGCTTGCGCGAGGCCTCGTCGGTTTCCTTCTTGAGGTGCTCGCGCTCCATCTTCAACTGGATCAGGCGACGATCCAGACGGTCCATTTCCTCCGGCTTGGAGTCGAGCTCCATGCGAATGCGCGACGACGCCTCGTCGATCAGGTCGATGGCCTTGTCCGGCAGCTGACGATCGGTGATGTAGCGCGTCGACAGCTTGGCCGCGGCGATGATCGCGCCGTCGGTAATGTCGACGCCGTGGTGCACCTCGTAGCGCTCCTTGAGGCCACGCAGGATCGCCACCGTGTCTTCCTCGCTGGGCTCGTCCACCTGCACCTTCTGGAAACGCCGCTCCAGCGCCGCATCCTTCTCGATGTACTTGCGGTACTCGTCCAGGGTGGTGGCACCGACACAGTGCAGCTCACCCCGGGCCAGCGCCGGCTTGAGCATGTTGCCGGCGTCCATGGCGCCCTCGGCCTTGCCCGCACCGACCATGGTGTGCAATTCGTCGATGAACAGGATGACCCGCCCTTCTTCCTGGGACAGCTCGTTGAGCACCGCCTTCAGGCGCTCCTCGAATTCGCCGCGAAACTTGGCCCCGGCCAGCAGCGAGCCCATGTCCAGCGACAGCACGCGCTTGTCCTTGAGCCCCTCGGGCACCTCACCGTTGATGATGCGGCTGGCCAGCCCCTCGACAATGGCGGTCTTGCCGACGCCAGGCTCGCCGATCAGCACCGGGTTGTTCTTGGTGCGCCGCTGCAGCACCTGGATGGTGCGACGGATCTCGTCGTCACGCCCGATCACCGGATCCAGCTTGCCGTCGGCGGCCCGCTGGGTCAGATCCAGGGTGTACTTCTCCAGCGCCTCGCGGCTGTCCTCGGCGTTGGCGTCATCCACCTTCTGGCCACCGCGCACGCTATCGATGGCGCCCTCCAGCGACTTGCGCGCAAGGCCAGCCTGGGTCAACGCCTTAGCCACGGCATGCTTCATGGCGATTGCCGCCAGCAGTACCAGTTCACTGGCGATGTATTGATCGCCACGCTTCTGGGCCTCGGCATCGGTGAGGTTGAACAGCTTGATCAGATCCCGGGACGGCTGCACTTCGCCGTCGAACTGGGCGACCTGGGGCAGATCGTCGATCTGGCCCGCCAGGGCGTCACGCAGCCGACCGGCGTCGCCCCCCGCCTTCTGTACCAGCGCCTTGACGCCGGTGTCGCGGTTGTCGAGCAGCGCCAGCAGCAGGTGCGCAGGTTCCATCTGATTGTGCCCACGCCCCACGGCGAGGGACTGGGCGTCGGCGATAGCCTGCTGCAGCTTGGCGGTAAACTTGTCAAAACGCATCGATATCTCCTTTCGGGATGGCGATGCGTTCGGACGCACCGCTTGACCCTGTCAATGTGACTTGACAGAGATATGGCGGTGCTTTAGGGACGTTTCAAGTCTAGTGAAGCAGTTTCACGTCTAGAGGGGAGTCTCGGGAAAAGTGCGACGTCGGTCCGTTCTATCGCAGCCAGATCACGCTGGCCATGCGCCCGGTGACGCCGTCGTCACGACGATGGGAATAGAAGCGTGATTCACAGGCGGTGCAGAAGTGGCCGCCGCTGACGTGGGAGACGCCAAGACGTTCAAGCCGCAGACGCGCCAGCTTGTAAAGGTCCGCCATATAGTGCCCCAGGCGATAGGGGCTCGGTTCAAAGGCGCTGGCCGCCTCGGGGTGCACGCCGCAGAAGGCCTCACGCACCTCGGGTCCGACCTCGAACTGAGCGTTGGAGATCGCCGGCCCCAACCAGGCCATCAGTTCCCCAGGCGCAGTGCCCAGGGAGGCCACGGTAGCCTCCAGCACGCCACCGGCCAGGCTGCGCCAGCCAGCGTGGGCCAGCGCCACGCGCTCCCCGCCACGGTCACAGAAGAACACTGGCAGACAGTCCGCCGTCAGTATCACGCAGGCGTAGTCACGGGTGGTCGCCACCGAGGCATCGGCCTTGGGTATGGTGTCACTGAAGCCATGCTGGACGCTGGCGCCGTGGACCTGATCGAGCCACAGCAGCGGACGCTCATCGCCCAGTTCCTTGCTCAACTGGCGCCGACAAAGCTCCACATGTTCCGGCTTGTCGCCGACGTGACTCGCCGGGTTGAAGGCGGCGTAGGGTCCCTGGCTGGGGCCGGTCTCGCGGGTGGTGACGAAGGCACCGACATTGGCCGGAGCAGGCCAGTCGGGCACGATCACGCTGGGGCGAAGGTCGAGGGCATCGATCATTGCATGGTCTCCGCATCGTCACGCAGGAAGTCCAGCAGCATCAGCAGGTCATCCGGCAGCGGCGCCTGGAAGCTGACCTCCTCACCACGACTCGGGTGGACGAAGGCCAGTCGACGCGCGTGCAGCGCCTGGCGCGGAAACTCGCGCAGGATTTCCTTGAGCGTCTGCCCCGCTCCGGGCGGCAGCTTGAGTCGCCCACCGTAAACCGGGTCGCCGATCAACGGAAAGCGTCGGTGCGCCATGTGCACGCGAATCTGGTGAGTACGGCCGGTCTCCAGCTTGCAGCGGACGTGGGTATGGGCACGAAAGCGCTCCACCACCCGATAGTGGGTCACCGCCGACTTGCCCGAGGCGGTAACCGCCTGGCGCTTGCGGTCCTTGGGATGCCGGCCGATCGGCGCATCCACGGTGCCGCCAGAGGTCATCTTGCCCACCACGATGGCGTCATACTCCCGCGACACGCTACGCGCCTGCAGCTGCGCCACCAGGTCAGCGTGGGCGGCCAGGGTCTTGGCCACCACCATCAGCCCGCTGGTGTCCTTGTCGAGGCGATGCACGATACCGGCACGAGGCAAGGTGGCGGCGTCGGGAAAGTGGTGCAGCAAGGCATTGAGCAGGGTCCCGTCGGGGTTGCCCGCAGCGGGGTGAACCACCAGCCCCGGCGGCTTGTTGACCACCAGTACCTGGTCGTCCTCGAACACCACCTCAAGCGGAATATCCTGCGCCTCGAAGCGAGTGTCATCCTCGATGAGGGCCTTGAGCACCAGCCTTTCACCACCGTGGACCTTGTCCTTGGGCTTGGCCGCAGCCCCATCCAGGGTCAGGGAACCGTCCTTGATCCAACCCTTCAACCGCTCCCGGGAATAGTCGGCAAACAATTCCGCTGCGGCCTGGTCCAGGCGATAGCCTGCCATGTCGAGGGGAATGCGACTGTGGACGTCGAGGGTCTGTGACATGGTTCGGAACACTTCTCTGTGGGGATCGAAGATTGATGGCAACTCGCGCACAAAACACGTGGCCCGCAGCAGGAAGACTGCGTTTCCAGGCAAGGTGCTTTATAGTGGGCGGATCGCGGCCGATTCTACCACGGCCGACCCGGGTTGTTTGACACGAGGACCAAGATGCGCGTTTTCACTACTTCCGCCGCTCGCCTGGGCGCCCTGGTGTTGATGGGCGCGGTACTCGGCGGCTGCGCCAGCAACGACGTCGAGGAAGAGCGCTACGACGGCGCCACCGAACGCCAGCTCTACCAGGAAGGTCGCCAGGCCCTGGAGAACGGCAGCTTCACCACGGCCATGAACCGCCTGGAAGCCATCGACACCCGCTTCCCCTTCGGCGACTACGCCGAACAGGCCCAGCTCGAACTCATCTATACCTACTACGAGATGGATGACTGGGAAGCCGCCCGGGCCGCCGCCAGCCGCTTCATTCGCCTGCACCCCAACCATGCGCAGGTCGACTACGCCTACTACATGCGCGGGCTGGCCGCCTGGCAGGCCGGTCGTTTCAGCCTGGAGTCGCTCAAGGTCATCGATATCTCGGAGCGGGACCTCGGCGCTACCCGAGACGCCTACACCGACTTTACCGACCTGATCACCCGCTATCCGGACAGTCCGTACGCCCCGGACGCGCAACAGCGCATCATCTACCTGCGCAACCTGCTGGCCCAGCAAGAGCTGCATGTGGCCGACTTCTACCTGCGCAAGAAGGCCTACATGGCCGCCGTGCAGCGGGGTCGCTGGGTGTTGGAGAACTACCCCCAGGCCGAGGCTACCCGCGACGCCCTGGCGGTGATGGTCGAAGGCTACCTCGGCATGGGCCTGCGTGATCGCGCCAGCGAGACGCTGCAGGTGCTGATCGAGAACGACCCGGACAACGAGCGCCTCAACGGTCGTCGCTTCGAACCCAAGTACGTCGACGGCGCCCCACTGAGCGCCTGAACGACCGCAAGGCAGGCGGTGCCGTGAGGTTGCCGGCAGGCCTATGAAAGGAGAAGGGGCTGCCCATGGGCGGCCCCTTCTTGTTGCAGCGCTTGCTGTCATTCGCTCTGCGCTTCGCTTCTTTTATCTTCGTTCAGCTCCCATCTTGACGCTCCAGGGCTGCGATCCACCGTCCTTCCGCCGTCGCTGGCCTGTGGCTGCCCTTGGCGTCCACCGCAGGCCAGGCTCCGGCTATTTTCTGCTTCTACTCAACCTGTCGATGCCTGGGACGGTGTGCCCTCGGGCTCCCGACGCTTGAACTGCTTGGAGCGCTGCAGGCCCCAGTAGGCGAAGACGAAGTAGATAACCGTGCACCAGATGGTAATGTCGTAGAACAGTTCACGATTGACGTAGTACTGATACAGGTCGGGGCTCTCAAACATCACCCGCCAGGCCAGCACCGCTGGCACACCCAGTCCAACGATCCCCCACATCACCTTGATGCCCTTGGAAAGCAGTGTCTTGTCCTCCACGCCCTCGCGGTACTTTTCCGCCGCCTTGCGCCGGTGATGTTCGACCACCCGCTCGTTGAACTCCTGCTGGGCCTTTTCCTTCTCTGGATAGGCCTCACAGGCACCGGCCCTTCGCGCCAGCACCACGTAGACCAGGATCGACACGAACCAGGTCGGCAGGAACAGGTAGTAGAACGGCATCACGTCGAGGACATTGAGCCCAAAACCGAAGATCAGCGAGATACCCCAGCTGGCGATCGCCGGACGGTTGTCGGCAAGACCCTTGAAGTTGGCCCAGTAGCGGGTCATGCCGAGCCGCGGGAACAGCTGGTACTCGGCAAAGGCGATGCCGCCCACCGGCACCAGGATCAGGCCGGCGTAAGTCAGCAGCGGCAACATGCTACGGTAGACGAAGGGGAAACAGCTCGCTCCCATCACCCCGAGCCCCACCAGCATGGTCACCTTCCAGCGCTTGACCTCGGGCATCAGCGCCTGGGCGGCCAGACCGGCGCGGTACAGGTTGGAATTCGCCGTGGTCCAGCCGGCCACGATCACGATCACGAAGCCGGACATTCCCAACGCGTAGAACGCCACATCGCCGGGGTCGACCACCAGGATACTGAGCTTCATGGTGGCGGCGGTGGCCGCCCCCATCAGGCCCGCCGAGATCCAGGCAACGTAGTGGCCGAACATCATGCCGGTACTGGTGGCCAGGGCGTAGCGCTTCTTGCGGGCATAGCGCAGAAGCGCCATGTCGATCAGTCCGAAGTGGGCGAAGGTATTGGCGGCCCAGGCGAAGCCGATAACCTCCCACAGCCCGATCCCCGGTTCGCCATCAGCGTTGATGCCGGTAAATACGCTGGCACTGGCGATGGCGACGAAATCCGAAAAACTCGTCAAGGTGGTAAAACCGGTCACCGACTCCGACAGCGCCGGTATCAATACCATGCCGCCGGCGGTGAACATCACCATCAGCCAGGGTGCACAGATGCTGGCGAACTCGCTCAGGGCGTTGAAGCCGAAGGCCGCGACCAGCACCACGATGGCCCCTACGGCAAAGGCGATGATGACGAAGGCCATGTCGGTGGGATAGGGCGCCACCTGAGGTGGCACATCGAAAAGCACCCGCACCGCGGTGGCAGAGACCGTGATCATGGCCGCCGAGATGGCAGCAAAGATCACCACATTGGCGCCGTTGTAGAGCTTCGCCATGACGTTGCCGGCGATGCGTTCCAGGTAGGCGAAAAGACTGAGCCGGGTGCCGACGGCGATCGGTGCGGTGATCAGGGTGAAACTCAGTATCGCCAGGGTGTTGCCGATGACCAGACCGATCAGAATGTCCCAGATGCCGGCACCGAGGCCGACGAAGGTGGCACCGATCACGAACTCGGTCGCGGCCACGTGTTCTGCGGCATACAGTCCGAGAAAGTGCTTGGCACCGTGCTGCTTGTGGGGCGGAACCGGCAGCTGTTCATCGTCGACGCTGTCTAGAGATTGCTGCGGGTCAAATCCGGATGTCGCCATGGGCGCCTCCTTGTGTGTCACTCATCTCGCTTGCGGGTGAACGTCGCACCTGCGGGCTCACCCGTTCCGCCGGCTTCCTTCGAGGAGCCGATCGCCACTACTGCTGAGCAAAGCGTGCCTGCTCGGTCACCTTCTCGGTGACCCACTGAACGTCTTCGATGGCTTCCTCGGCGGAGATGTCTCCGGCCAACGCCTTGGCGAAGCGGTTACCCACCGCCGTACCGATACCCTGAAAAGCGGGGATCGCCACGTACTGAACGCCTCGATAGGGCACCGCCTGTACCGTCGGGTCATCCGGATTGGCGCTTCTCAACGATTCCAGCACCAGCTCACTGTAGGGCGCGGCCTCGCGGTAACTCGGATTGTCGTAAAGCGAAGCACGGGTCCCCGGCGGCACCTGGGACCAGCCCTCTCGCTCGGCCACCAGTTCCTGATAGCCCCGGGAGGTGGCCCAGGCGACAAAGCGCTTGGCCGCCTCGCTCTGCTCGGAACTGGAGGGAATTGCGAGCGCCCAGGCCCACAGCCAATTGCTGCGCTTGTCCAGTCCGTTATCAGGCGCCAGAGCGAATCCCACGCGATCGGCGACCTCGGAGGCCTCGGGATCGGTCACCGCGGATGCGGCCACGGTGGCATCTACCCAGATGCCGCACTTGCCCTGCTGAAACAGCGCGAGATTCTCGTTGTAGCCGTTGTCTTCCGGATTCGGCGGGCCGTACTCTCCCAACAAGGTCAGATAGAGGTCCAGCGCATCGCGCCAGCCACCTCCCTCGAGCTGTGGCTGCCACTCTTCATCGAACCAGCGACCGCCGAAGGCGTTGGCCATGGCGGTCAACAGGGCCATGTTCTCGCCCCACCCCGGCTTGCCCCGCAGGCAGATGCCGTAGTGTTCATCGGAGTCCGAGAGCTTTTCTGCCGCCTGTTCAAGGAAGTCCCAGCTCGGCGACTTGGGCATGCTCAGGCCCGCATCCTCGAACAGGTCCGTGCGGTACATGGTGAAGGCGGACTCCGCATAGAAGGGAGCCGCGTAGAGAACATCCTGATAGGACAGCGCCTGGCGCACGGTGGGCAGCAGATCCTCGGGCTGGTAGTCGCCAGGCATGTCGGCGATGGGTACGAGCCAGCCACGCTCCGCCCAGATGGGGGCTTCGTAGGTGCCGATGGTAACGATGTCGAAGCGCCCCCCGGAGGTGGCGATATCGGTGGTGGCCTGCTGGCGCAGCGTACTCTCGTCCAACGTCACCCAATTGAGCTGAATATCGGAATTCTCCGCGACAAAGTCCTCGCTCAGCTCTCGCATCCGCAGCATGTCCCGGTTATCCACCGTGGCAATGGTCAACTCGGCAGCCACGCCCTGCTGGGCAAACACCGCCCCACCCCCCATCACCAGCGCACAAGCGGTTTTAACTCGAAAGGACGTCATCATTCGCGCTCCCTCTGCCGGCGTTATAGGTTCCTGTTCTAAAAAACCTTAGCACCATCGAGTCGCCCCAACATTGAAATGTCGCGCTTTATTTACCGGGACATTGTCTAAACACACCCAGAAACCACTATTAAAAATTAATTTAATTAGGCATATATGATTTCAGAAAACCCATGAAAAACAATGGCAAGGAATAAATCTGCGCCTACCCCCTTGAAAACAACCATACTAGTTCAGCAAGAACTGCGATATCGCCTACACCTCGCACCGCACTCTTCTTCATTACCTTTACGATGCCTATTGGCGCTTCAGTCATGAAGGCTTAAATCATCTCTTCCGACGAATATGCAAAGTGACGTCGATCACCGTGTAAAAACGGCGTACGCATCAAAGCAAATACCATCTAATGGTCGCGGGGCTTTAGGCGCTGTCCGAAAAGTCGACGATCGAAGGTTAGACAAGGCAAAAATCGGTGAGAAAGCGCAGTTTACGGGGTGTAAATGAGCATTTTGATCCGATTTTTAACGCCGTATTACCGAGCGCAGGCACTTTTCAGACAAGCCCTAGCGAGCGCAACAGAAATCCCGGCCCGGGAAATCATGACCAACGACGGGAAGTGACGTCACAAACAGCGAAGGGTGGGCATAACATCGCCACCCGCCGAGCCGATCTGGCCCGACGGGTGGCGTACCGACAAGAGGAAAGAAGCAGGTCTCGTCAGAGGCCCGGTTGCCATCCATTGACGATAGGATAACGACGGTCACGGCCGAAGCCGCGCTGGGTCACGCGCACGCCTACCGGTGCCTGGCGGCGCTTGTACTCGCAGCGGTCCACCAGCTTGACCACCTTGTAGACGTCCTCGGCGCTGAAGCCAGCCTCGATGATCGCCTCGGCGCTCATGTCGCCTTCGATGTAGCGCACTAGAATGGCGTCCAGGGTGTCATAGTCCGGCAGCGAGTCGCTGTCCTGCTGGTCCGGCGCCAGTTCCGCCGAGGGCGGACGCTCGATGACACGCTCCGGGATCACCAGGTTCTCGGTGTTGCGCCAGCGCGCCAGGCGATACACCCAGGTCTTGTAGACGTCCTTGATGGCGTTGTAACCACCGACCATGTCACCGTAGAGGGTGGCGTAGCCCACCGCCATCTCGCTCTTGTTGCCGGTGGTCAGGACCATCAGGCCCTTCTTGTTGGACAGCGCCATCAGCAGCACACCGCGACAGCGCGACTGGAGATTTTCCTCGGTGGTATCGCGCTCGGTACCCTCGAAGCTCTCGGCCAGGGTCTCCATGAAGGCTTCAACCATGGGCGCGATCGGCATCACTTCATAGCTGACCCCAAGCAGACGGGCCTGCTCGGCGGCGTCTTCCTTGGAAATGTCGGCGGTGTAGTGATACGGCATCATCACCGCATGGACCCGCTGGGGACCGAGTGCATCCACCGCGATAGCCAGCGACAGGGCCGAATCGATGCCGCCAGACAGCCCCAGCACCACGCCCTTGAACCCACTCTTGTTGACGTAGTCACGCAGACCGGTAACCAGAGCGCTGTAGAGGTCTTCCTCCGGCGCCACGTCCAGATCCACCTCGCCCTGGCGCGGGGTCCACTTGCCCTGCTCCTCGACGAAGTGCACCGGGCTCAGCCAGATATCCCAGTGCGGCGCCTGCACCGCCAGCTTGCCTTCGGCGTCGACACAGCAGGAGCCACCGTCGAACACCAGCTCATCCTGACCGCCAATCTGATTGACATAGACCAGCGGCAGGCCGACGTCACTGGCACGCTGCTCGAGAAGCTCGAGCCGCTCGGCCGGCTTGTTCTGGTGGTAGGGCGAGGCATTGAGGGTGACCAGGATATCAGCACCGGCGTCGCGAGCCTGGCGGACCGGCGCTTCCTGCCAGATATCCTCGCAGATCAGAATCCCGAGCCTGGCGCCCTTGTGTTCCACGACCAGCGGCGTGTCTCCGGGCTGGAAGTAGCGCTGCTCATCGAATACCTGATAGTTGGGCAGGGCCTGCTTGGCGTACTCATCCAGCCACTGGCCGTTGTAGAGCACGCCGGCCATGTTGTGCAGCGCGCCCTCGCGACGGCCGGGATAGCCCACGATGACCATGACGTCGCGGACCATCTTTTCCGCCATACGGGTACGCGCCTCGCGCAGGCGGGTCTCCATCGACGGCCTCAGCAACAGGTCCTCGGGCGGATACCCGGTCAAGAACAGTTCCGGCAGAACAACCACGTCGGCGCCGTGCTCGAGGAAAGCCTCGCGTACGGTCTCGATGGCCCGGTCGGCGTTGCCGGGGATGTCGCCGACCAAGGGGTCGAGCTGCGCCATCACCAGAGTCAGGTCTTGCATGAGCGGAGAAATCTCTCGAGAATCGGGGGGATCAGCCCCCATTGTCCCGCAAGGGCCGCCAACAGGCAAAGGCCGCCTCCAATCCGTGTGGAGTAAGGATGAACCTCTTGATAATCCGCCTTCTGATCTTCGCCGTGGTGTTCTTTGCCGGGCTCAAGCTTTATCGCATGTACCGCGAGTGGAAGTTTGAGCAGCAGGATCAAGGCCCCACCTCCCATGAGGGTGGCAAAATGGTGCGCTGCACCTGGTGCAAGGTACACCTGCCCGAGCAGGACGCCCTGCGCGAAAAGGGCGAGTGGTTCTGCTGCGGTGACCATCGTGACAAGTTCATCACCGAAAGCCGCCAAGGCGACGATGCTGACGGCGATAGCGGCGATGACACCCAGGGGCGTTGAACGCCCCGACAGTCACGCCGACGCCCAGTTGACCGACGCCCCGCTGCCCATTGCTACCTCACCCTGCCCCTGCTTCGATCGCCTCACTCCCGGTCAGCTTGGGCGCTCTTCCACACGTCCTTGCAACCGATAGGGCGCGGGATCAATGATCGGCTCTCTTCCCAGCAGTTGATCCACCAGCAGGCGCGTCGAGGCCGGCGCCAGCACCAGCCCATTGCGGTAGTGCCCGGCGTTGACGTGCAGGTTGTCCCAGCCGGGGGCCTGGCCGATATAAGGCACCCCGTCCGGTGATCCTGGCCTCAGCCCGGCCCAGTGGTGCTCGATCTCGCAGTCGGCCAATGCCGGAATGATGGCGGTAGCGCTACGCCATAGTGAGCTACGGGCGTCGTCGTCGGTGCCCTTGTCGAACCCGGCGTCTTCCAGGGTGGAGCCGGCCAGGACCCGCCCGTCGCCGCGAGGAATCACGTAGCGTCCATCCATCAGCACCACCCGCTCGACCAGTCCGGGTGGTGCCTTGAACAGAATCATCTGACCCTTGACCGGGCGTACCGGCAGATCGAGCCCGGCCATGTCGGCAAGCCCCGCCGACCAGGCGCCGGCACAGATAACCACTTGATCGGCACTGAGGTTGCCCTGGTCGGTGTTCACCACCGCCACCCGCTCCCCTTGCCGCTCGAACCCGGTGACCGTGCATTGCTCGCGCAACGTCACCGACGTCATGTCTTCCAGTCGGGACCTCAGCGCGCGCATCAGGCGGGGGTTACGAATGCTGCCCAGGGTCGGCATCCACAGCGCCTCGTCGATATCGCGGCGGGCGTTGGGTTCCTTTCGGCGGATCACTTCAGCGCCTACCCGCGACAGCGGCTTGCCAACCTCCCGCGCCCACTCGAGTGCGCGCGCTTCGTCATCCACCCTCAGGTAGAGAAGCCCTTTCTGACGATACTCCGGATCGACCCCGGTCTCCTCCAGCAGGCGCAGGGCCAGTTCGGGGTAGGCCCCCTCCGACCAGCTCGCCAGGCGCGATACCGGCGAGCTGTAGCGCCAGGGATAAAGCGGCGAGACGATCCCGCCCCCGGCCCAGGAGGCCTCGCTACCGCAGCCGCCTCGCTCGACCACCGTCACACTGTGACCGGCATCGGCCAGTTGCAGTGTCGTCATCAGCCCTATGACGCCGCCGCCAATCACCAGGAAATCACTCAAAGCGCTTCTCCAACGTCTGCTCTCCCTTCTCCGAGCTAGGCTCAAGGAACCCTGAATTCAAACAACAACCACAAGGAAGCGTTCGCCATGGACGACGACGCCCGACGCCCCCGTCATGTCTGCATGTCCCGAGCTTACTGGCACACACCTCACCACCCCGAACCTTACCGCCCCAAGTCTTGCCATCCCGAACCTCATCGAATCGCTTTCCGCCAGTCCGGAACTACCTTGCTGGAGCTGTTGCTGGTGGTGGCTATTGTAGGCCTTCTGACCAGCGTGGCCCTGCCGGGCTACCGGGCAATGGCCGCCCGACAGGATATCGCCAGCGAGCTTTCGCGACTAGAAGGCGCCCTGATGCTGGCCCGGGGCACGGCCATCACCCGGGCAAGACCCGTCACCCTGTGCCCGAGCGACGACGGCGTGCACTGCGGCGAGGACTGGAGGGGGAAGCTGTTGATCAAGGCTGGAGCGCCGAGTTGGGAGGGCGCGACACTTCATGTCTTTGCGCCAAGCCGGCTCTCAAGCATCGGCTTTCGCGAGGATGCAAAGCCGGTGCGTTTTCTGGCCAATGGACGCGCCAGTGGACATAACGGGACTTTCGATATCTGCGCGCGAGAAAACACGGGCGCTAGGCTGGTACTCAGCAATTTTGGAAGGATCAGAAGTGAAAAGGGTCGGTGTGCTGGACCCTCGTTTCCGCCTTAGTCATCACGATCGATCCAGATTACGCCGCCGTCACCTTCTCCACCTTCATCGGGGCTGATTTCGACCTTGCCATTTATCGTGACGGGACCTTCGGCAACTAGTCTGCCATTGATCGTGAGCCCCCCGCCCCCGCTTATCGCCATAGACCCGGTACTCCAGATGTCTCCATTGAGTTCCACCTGTCCGTGAGGAGCGAGCGTTGGCGCTCCAGAAACAACGATCGAGGTGTCATAGCTGCCAGCTGGGGCTTCGATTGTCACGCTCTGGCTCGGATCGGCAGGATCCACCACGATCACGATCTGATCCGCATCAGGGTAATCCGCTGGATTCAGACTGCCATCAAACCCGTGAGTTCTAGCGTCGCAATAGACGATCCCTTGGTGACTCGCACAGCCATCCGGCCCAAAGTCGGCATCCTCGAAGTCTTTGGCGACCACATCGATATAGCTGTCTGGACCGTAGTCGTTACCGGGGTGGGCAAGTCCGTTTAGTTGGCAGTTGGCGGGCTGATCCAGCTCAGGATGTGCCACCACAGGCCCCCCCGCATAGACCATGCAATCGTCAGGGATGAGATCGGGCAATTCCAATCCAGAGCTTTCCTTCTCTCGCCCCACCATCAGAAAGTGCCTTGCCAATACCTGCTCACCATCGCTGACCTGCCCCATGATCAGCTGCACGACAACATCCTGTTCTATACAGTCGATATGTCGATAGCCCACTGTGTCGCTATTGGTCAGTGTGTGTACGTCCGACCAATCAGCGGATACGCCGCCCTGTTCCGCTCGGTCTTGAATCTCGGCACACTCCAGTAGCCCGCTCGATTCAGGCGTTTCACTTAGCCTCTCGGCCCCACCCCAATCCGCCGCCATCTGGGCCTGGGCCATGGCGCGCATATTGCCGGCCAGGCGTTCGTCCACCAGCGCCGACTTGACCCCGGCCATGGCCACCACCGAGGCGATCGCTACCAGCGACAGCACCACCAATAGTGCCGCGCCTCGCTGCCTCGCTGGCGCCTTCATTCGGCATTCTCCGCCGCGGACACGGCCTGGAGACGATCCACCGCGTGCAGCCGGATCGGTGTCCTTGCGTGGGGCAGGTTCAGGGTGATGCGATAGAGTCCCCCACCCAGATCTTCCAGCACCTGATCGTCCTCGCAGGAACCATCGTAGGCCAGGCCATCGACCAGAGGCTCGCCGCTGTCGACCTCGTGCAGCGTACAGGACTCGCCATCTGGCGCCGGGCGCAGCACGTAATCGCCGGGGGAGGCGTCGCCCCGGCGCACCGCCGCGGTGATGGTATCGAGGGCGTAGCTCAGGACCGCCTGGCGATCGGCCAGGCGCAGCACCTCGCGCGCATTGGCGTTGACCTCCTGAAACAGCGAGCCCGCAGCCAGGATCACCAGGCTGCCGACGACCATGGCCACCATCAGCTCGACCAGCGACACGCCGCGCTGGCGACGCAATGACTTGCACGGGGAAAGGACGCGGTGCGGGCTCATGGTGCTTTCCGAGCGGGCAGCTTGACCCAATACTGAAACAGGCTGGGTTCGGTGAAGCGCTCGTCCTTCCAGCCGATACGCAATTCGAAGGCGCAGTCGTCCCGAGCGATCACCGCCTCGTCCAGGGGAATGAGACCGGGAAGGAAATCGGCCCAGTGCTCGCGCCAGTGCTCTCGGGAAAGGCTCTCGGGCACACCTTCAGGACAGTACCCGCCATTGGCCACCAGGCTTGCCCACAGCAGTTCCCGTGCATCCTGGGCGGCCAGGTCCGCCAGCGATCTCTGGATACTGGAATGGGCGCTTTGCAAGCTGCGCAACTGCATCCCCGCCACCCCTAAAAGTCCCACCGACAGCAGCACCAGCGCCACCAGTGCCTCGAGCAGGGAAAACCCGGCCTGGGATCGCAGGCTTCTCACGCGGCATCTTCCTCATCGCCGGAACGTACCACGCCGCTTGGCTCCACCGAGACCCAGCGACCCTCGCCTCCTGTCCCGCGAAGCTGCCAACGGCAGGGGCTACCGTAACTGCACTCATCCAGGCGCCCCATCAGATCGAAGCTGACCCCACCGGGCGATACCCGGGTACCGTCAGTGTGCGCTGCTTCATCGACCATCAGTACATCGCCATGCGCGCTTGGAGTGGACTGGCAGCCGCCGGCGTCCGCGTCTCCCGCCAGCACCTCGAGCCGCCAGCGTCCTGCGCAGTCGACCACCAGCACCCTGACCTCCTGGCGTCGGGTCAAGGCGGTGGTGCGTGCCAGGGTCAGTGCGCCGACCAGGCGATTGGTATCCGCCACCAGACGCTCGCCGGCCAGCCAATGGTGCAGACTTGGCACCGCCACCGCAGCCATCAGGCCGATCACCGCGACGCAGACGACCAGCTCCAGCAGGGTGACCCCGCGCTGACGGCTACCAGCAGTCATCTGGTGCCCGTTCGCCGGTCTGGTCCATGGTCAGGCTATCGCAGCCTTCCTTCACCGACTGGGCGTCGAGGGCCCTGGCCTCGAGAAAATAGCGTCCTGGGTGGCGTTCCACCGACAGTTGGTAGAAACCGGACTCCGACGGTCGCTCAAGCCCGTCACAGGCATCGATATCATAGGCCTGGTCACGGCTGTAGCAGCGTTCCAGCGACGAGGCGGTCGTCATCAGTAGAGCGCGGCCATCGGCGACACGGGTCTCGCGTAGATGCTCGGTGTACATGGGGTAGGCCACCGACGCCAGCAGACCGATGATGGCGATGCACAGCAACAGTTCGATCAGGGTGAAACCGCCCTGACGTTCCATCGAGCCTGGTGACGAAGCCCGTGTCGAAGCGGCACTGACTTTCTGGTCCAGCTCACTGAATCCATGGTCATCCCAGCGCGTCTCTGCGTAAATTGAGCCTCGCGTTTTTCGTATTCCCTGCATCGGGCTTCTCCGGCTCGTTTTCCCTTCGAGTATGTCGCACGTCCGCCATGGGCGGCAGGCGCTGGATCAAGGTTGTGTCGCGACACCACGCTTAAGCACAGACTTGAGGCTTTCTCCTACGCCTGAAAACAAGGACGCCGCCCTTGGGGGCGGCGTCGAGATGCTGCACTGGAAAAACGAACGGTGGAATGCCTTCACGGCAATCCTCTGGTGGCATCAGTCGCTGACGATGACCCGCTCGCGCAGTTCACGCGGCATCGAGAAGGTGATGGTTTCCTCTCGGCCGGCCAGTTCCTCGGGGGCCTCGGCGCCCAGCTCGGTCAGGCGGTCGATGACCCCCTTGACCAGTACCTCCGGGGCGCTGGCCCCGGCGGTCACGCCGACTGCACCGATATTCGCAAGCCAAGCCGGATCGATCTCCTCGGCACTGTCGATCAGGTAGGCCGGGGTGCCCACTCGCTCGGACAGCTCGCGCAGGCGATTGGAGTTGGAGCTGTTGGGGCTTCCCACTACCAGTACCAGATCGGAGCCCGCCGCCAGTTCGCGCACCGCGTCCTGGCGGTTCTGGGTGGCGTAGCAGATATCGTCCTTGCGCGGCCCCTGGATGTCGGGGAAGGTGGCGCGCAGGGCATCGATCACCCGAGCGGTATCGTCCATGGACAAGGTGGTCTGGGTGACAAAGGCCAGCCGACTGGGGTCCTTGACCTCCAGACGGGCCACGTCCTTTTCGTCCTCGACCAGGTAGATCTGGCCGCCGTGGGAGGTGTCGTAACGCCCCATGGTGCCTTCGACCTCGGGATGCCCTTCATGGCCGATCAGGATGCACTCCTGGCCACGGCGAGCGTAGCGCAGCACTTCCATATGCACCTTGGTCACCAGCGGGCAGGTGGCGTCGAAGACCTTGAGCCCGCGCCGCTCGGCCTCCTCCTGCACCGCCCGGGACACCCCGTGGGCAGAGAAGATCACGATGACGTCATCGGGAACCTCGTGGAGTTCCTCGACGAAGATCGCTCCACGCTCGCGCAGGCTATCCACCACGAAGCGGTTGTGGACCACCTCGTGACGCACGTAAATGGGCGGCCCGAACACGTCCAGCGCGCTGTTGACGATGTCGATGGCCCGGTCGACGCCGGCGCAGAAGCCGCGCGGGTTGGCCAGCTTGATTTGCATGGTTTGCCTTGCCTCGGTGCCGTCTTGGCACCTGGTTGAGCGGATGATTCGCGTGGTCATCACGTACTGCGCCTTACCGGCACACCGGGGACGTGAATCGCCTAGTGGGTGGTGGCGGGCTTGACGCCCAGCACCTCGACCTCAAAGGTCAGGGTGCGCCCGGCCAGCGGATGATTGAAGTCCACTTCCACCATGTCGCCGTCGATCTCGGTGACCACCCCGGGTAATTCGTCGCCGTTGGCATCGGCAAAGGACATCACGGTGCCGACCTCCGGCTCGTCGCCGTTGAACACCTCACGCTTCATGCGCTGGATGTTCTGTGGGTTGTGCTGACCGAAGGCGTGCTCGGGACTGACCTCGAAGCTGCCGCTGTCGCCGTCGGTCATACCCTTCAACGGCTGCTCGAACCCGGGCGGCAGGTTGCCATCGCCCAGTTGAAAGGTCGCCGGGGCCTTGTCCCGGGTGGAGTCCACCACGGTGCCATCTTCCAGCTTGAGGGTGAAGTGAAGGGTGACTTCCATGCCCTCGTCGATACGGTAGTCGCTCATTGGGATCTCCGAAAGAGTGACGGACCGGCAGGGACCGATACGTCGCTGCCGGCAACAGATAATTAGCCGCGCCGGGCGCGGCGGCGCTCGCCGAAGATCGACTCCCAGATCAGGCCGATGGCGCCCAGGGTGATGCCGATATCCGCCACGTTGAACGCCGGGTAGTACCAGCCCGCCGCGTGAAAGGACAGAAAGTCCACCACGTAGCCGTGCACCAGGCGGTCATAGAGGTTGCCCAGGGCGCCGCCGATGATCAGCGCGAGACACGCCCCCAGCAGCTTTTCGTCACGCCGCAGGCGACGCATCCAGATCGTCAGGCCGACGGTGGCCGCCACCGCGATGGCGGCGAACAGCCAGCGCTGCCAACCGGGGTGATCGGCCAGGAAACTGAAGGCCGCCCCGGTATTGTGCAAAAGCGTCAGATTGAAGAACGGCAGCACCTCCACCGGCGTGGCGTAGGTCAGCGTCTGGCTCATCAGTGCCTTGGTGCCCAGATCGAGCACGACCCAGGCCAGCGCCAGCCACCACCAGCGCAGCGGCTGGCGCATCGGTTCTACCTGTGAACTCATGTGCCCGTCACCCTCCTTGGTCGTGGAATCCGTGGCGTCAGGCATAGTGACGCACCTCGCCCGGACCGTCCGGCAGGTTGCTGACGCAGCGCGAACACAGGTCCGGGTGCTCGGGCAGCGAGCCCACATCGGGGCGATGGTGCCAGCAGCGCTCGCACTTGGCGTTGTCGCTGGCGCGCACCGCCACCTTGAGCCCTTCGACGTCGGTCTCGGCGGCATCGACTCCTTGGTCGAGCGGCGCCAGGTGGACCTCGCTGGTCAGCATCACGAAGCGCAGCTCGTCGCCCAGGCGCGAGAGCAGTTCGTCAAGCTCGTCGCTGACGTGCAGGGTCACCTCGGCGGCCAGGCTGCCCTTGATGGTCTTGGCGTTGCGGGCGTCTTCCAGGCACTTGTTGACCGCCTGCTTGACCGTCAGCACCCGCTCCCAGAAGTCACGGCCCATGCTGGCGTCGTCGCTGAGGGTGGACAGGCCTGTGTAGTAGGTCTCCAGCAGCACGCTGCGGCCTTCGGCCAGGCCCTTCTCGCCGGGAATGTTCTCGAAGATCTCCTCGGCGGTGAACGACAGGATCGGCGCGACCCAGCGCACCAGCGCCTGGACCACGTGATAGAGCGCGGTCTGGGCGCTGCGACGGGCCTGGGAGTCGGACTGGGTGGTGTACTGGCGATCCTTGATCACGTCCAGGTAGAAGCCGCCCAGCTCCCGCGCGCAGAAGCCGTGCACCTGCTGGTAGACGTCGAGGAAGCGGTACTCGTCGTAGGCCGTCTCGATGCGTGCCTGAAGTTGCGCGGCGCGGTCCACCACCCACTGGTCCAGCGCCAGCATGTCGTCGAAGGCCAGGGCGTCACGCTCGGGGTCGAAGCCGTTCAGGTTCGCCAGCAGGAAGCGCGCGGTGTTGCGGATACGCCGGTAAACGTCGGCGGTGCGCTTGAGGATCTCGTCGGACACCGCCATCTCGCCGGAATAGTCGGTGGAGGCCACCCACAGACGCAGGATATCGGCGCCGAGCTTGTCCATTACCTCCTGCGGGGCCACCACGTTGCCCATGGACTTGGACATCTTGCGGCCCTGGGCGTCGACGGTGAAGCCGTGGGTCAACAGGCCCCGGTACGGCGGGTGACCGTCGATGGCGCAGCCGGTCAGCAGCGACGAGTGGAACCAGCCACGGTGCTGGTCCGAGCCCTCCAGGTACAGATCGGCACGCGGGCCACTCTGATGGCCGTGGGGGTGCGAGCCGCGCAGCACGTGGCGGTGGGTGGTGCCGGAGTCGAACCACACGTCCAGGGTATCGGTGACCTTGTCGTACTGACTGGCCTCTTCGCCCAGAAGCTCGGCCGGGTCCAGGCGGAACCAGGCGTCGATGCCGCCGCGGTCGACCAGGTCGGCGACCTTCTCGGTCAGCTCCACGGTCTGCGGGTGCAGCTCGCCGCTTTCCTTGTGCAGGAAGAACGGGATCGGCACGCCCCAGTTACGCTGACGCGAGATGCACCAGTCCGGGCGGTTGGCGATCATGCTGTGCAGCCGCGCCTTGCCCCAGCCCGGGGTGAACTCGGTCGCCTCGATCCCTTCGAGCGCACTTTCGCGCAGGGTGCGACCGTCATGGCCAGGGATGTCCATGCCGACGAACCACTGGGCGGTGGCCCGGTAGATCACCGGGGTCTTGTGACGCCAGCAGTGCATGTAGCTGTGGGTGATGGTCTTGTGAGCCATCAGCGCGCCGGCCTCGGACAGTGCCTCGACGATCTTGGGATTGGCCTTCCAGATCAGCATGCCACCGAACAGCGGCAGGTCGTCGACGTAGACGCCGTCGCCCTTGACCACGCTGATGAAGTCACTGAAGTCCATGCCGTAGCGACGGCAGGAGTCGAAGTCATCGACGCCATGAACCGGCGCCGAGTGGACGATACCGGTGCTGCCCTCGTCGCTGGTCACGTAGTCGGCGAGATACATCGGCGCGGTACGCTCATACAGCGGATGACGGAACTCGATCAGCTCCAGCCGTTCGCCACGCGCCGTGGCGATAACCTCACCGCTCAGGCCGAAGCGCTCGAGGCAGCTCTCGACCAGTTCCTCGGCCAGCAGCAACAGCCGCTCGCCGGTGTCGACCAGGGCGTAGTTGAACTCCGGATGGACATTCAGCGCCTGGTTGGCCGGGATGGTCCAGGGGGTGGTGGTCCAGATGACCACCGCTGCGGGCTTGGGCAGGCTGTCCAGCCCGAAGGCGGCGGCCAGCTTGGCGTCGTCTGCGCAGGTGAAGGCCACATCGATGGCGTCGGACTTCTTGTCGGCGTACTCGACCTCGGCCTCGGCCAGGGCCGAACCACAGTCGAAGCACCAGTTGACCGGCTTGAGTCCCTTGAACACGTAGCCGCCCTTGACCATGTCGGCCAGGGCGCGGATCTCGCCACCCTCGTTGGCGTACTCCATGGAGCGGTAGGGATTGTCCCAGTCGCCGACCACGCCCAGACGCACGAAGTCCTGAAGCTGGCCCTTGACCTGCTCGTCGGCGTACTCGCGACACAGCGCCCGGGCCTTTTCAGGCTCCAGGTGCTTGCCATGGGTGGTCTCCACCTTGTGCTCGATGGGCAGCCCGTGGCAGTCCCAGCCCGGCACGTAGGGTGCGTCGAAGCCCGCCAGGTTCTTCGACTTGACGATGATATCCTTGAGGATCTTGTTGACGGCGTGACCGATGTGAATGCTGCCGTTGGCGTAGGGAGGGCCATCGTGCAGCACGAAGACCTCCTGGCCCTGGCGTGCGTCGCGCAAGCGCTGGTAAATGTCCAGCTTCTGCCACTGCTCGACCCGCGCCGGCTCGCGCTTGGGGAGCATGCCGCGCATGGGGAATTCGGTTTCTGGCAGATTCAGAGTGTGCTTGTAGTCGCTCATAGTCCTGGGGTCAGCCGTCGTCATGATCGGCGGGGGCCTGCCCCGCCGGGGAATCCTGGGTTGCGGCCTCGCGCGCACGTGGCGCCGATGCCAGAGGATAGGGTCGTGGGCCGTCAGGGTCCCGGGCAAACACTGCTCGCGCCCGGTCGATGTCGGCATATATCTGGGTCTTCAGCGCGGCAAAGTCCGCGAAGGTCTCTTCACCGCGCAGCTTGGCGCAGGGCACCACCGTCAGGCGTTTGCCATACAGGTCCGCCTGCATGTCCAGCAGATGCGCCTCCAGCACCGGACGCGGCGATCCTACCGTGGGCCGCCAGCCGATATTGACCACCGCGGGATGACGCTGGGACGCCTCGCCATCGCTGCCGTCGTGGATCTCCACCGTCGCCGCGTAGACACCGCGCAGCACCAGCGGACCCGGCAGCAGCGGCAGGTTGGCGGTGGGCACACCGATGGTGCGCCCGCGCTGCTGGTCACGCACCACCCGGCCGCTGACGCGGTAAGGCCGGCCCAGCAGGCGCGCCGCCGCCTCGAAGTTGCCACAGGCCAGCAGGGTGCGCACCCGTGTGCTCGACACTCGATCATCGTCGATGCGAAAGGTCAGGGTGTGTTCGACGCTGAAGCCGCTGCTGCGGCCGGCTTCGGTCAGCAGGGCAAAATCACCGCGACGATCGCAACCGAAGCGGAAGTCGTCGCCCACCACCAGATGGCGTACGCCGAGCCCTTCCAGCAGCACCCGTTCGATGAATTCTGCCGCCGTCAGCTGGCGCAGCGATTCATTGAACGGCAGACACAGCACCCGATCGACGCCGCACTCCTTGAGCAGGCCGACCTTGTCGCGCAACCGCGTCAGGCGCGGTGGCGCCTGGTCGCCGGCAAAGTACTCGCGCGGCTGGGGTTCGAACACCACCACGGTCACCGGCAGTCCGATGCGCGCCGCCTCGGCGTGGCACTGCTCAAGGATCGCCCGATGGCCCAAGTGCACCCCATCGAAGTTGCCGATGGTCGCCACCGTGCCACGGTGCTCCTCGCGCAGATTGTGCAGGCCTCGAATTACTTCCATGAGTCGGGTCACACCGAACCTAAAGGGAGTCGATTATAGCGAAGTGCGGGCCGCCGCGTCTTCCCACCGTCTGAAGGCGTCTGGGTGGGCAGGCACTTTTCCAACACGCCCACGCCATAGGCTTGTTCCGAAAAGTCGACGCGGGCAGGCAGCTTTCTAACACCCCCCGCCTTAGCCCTTGAGCCGAAACTGGCGGACTCTGACTCCTGTCAGCCCCAGCCAGGCGAAGTACGCAAGCCCACCGGCCGCCACCAGCGCCGCCATCCACAGCACACGAGGCATGAGCCCCCAGCCGAGCCACTGGTGCCACTCCGGCGCCAGCAACACAAGCACCAGGCCCATGGCCACACAGCCGCCTCCAAGCTGCACGGCAAAGCGCCCCCAGCCGGGCTGGAAGCGCAGCACGCCCTGCCGGCGCAGCAGCCAGGCCAGCATCCCGGCATTGAGGAAGGCCGACAGCGCGGTGGCCAACGCCAGCCCGGCGTGGGCCAGCGGCCAGATCAGGATCAGGTTGAACACCATATTGGCGACCATCGCGATGATACCGACCTTGACCGGCGTCTTGGTGTCCTGGCGGGCAAAGAACCCCGGCGCCAGCACCTTGATCAGCATGAAGGCGACCAGGCCGAGGGCATAGGCACGCAGGCTCATCGCCGCCATCACGATATCGTTGTCGGTCATGGCGCCGTAGTGGAACAGCGTGATCAACAGCGGCTCGGCCAGCAGCGCCAGCGCCAGCGCCGCTGGCAGCCCCAGCAGCAGCACCGCTCGCAGCGCCCAGTCCAGCATCTGGCTGAAGTGCTCGGTGGACGCCTCGGCGTGGCGCCGCGACAGCGCCGGCAGGATCACCGTACCGATGGCCACGCCGAACACCCCCAGTGGCAGCTCCACCAGGCGGTCGGAATAGTAGAGCCAGGACACGCTGCCCGCCGCCAGCAGCGAGGCCAGGATGGTATCCAGCAGCAGATTGATCTGCGACACCGAGACTCCGAACAACGCCGGCGCCATCAGTCGAAGGATGCGCCGCACACCCTCGTGGGCGAAGTTGGGCCAGGGCCGGGGCATCAGCCCGAGCCTCACCAGAAAGGGCACCTGAAACAGCAGTTGCGCGGCACCGGCGATCAGCACGCCCCAGGCCAGCGCCATGGCCGGCTCGCTCATCATCGGCGTCAGCACCAGCGCCGCACCGATCAGCGACAGGTTCAGCAGCACCGGGGTGAAGGCCGGTACCGCGAAGCGATTCCAGGTATTGAGCACGCTGCCGGCGAAGGCGGTCAGCGAGATCAACAGCAGATACGGGAACGTCAGCCGAAGCATGTCGGTGGTCAGCGCGAGCTTGTCGGGATCTCGCGCAAAGCCAGGAGCAAACACCCAGGCCAACCAGGGCGCGGCGACGATAGCCAGGGCGGTAATCAGCGCCAGCACCGCCGCCAGGCTACCGCACACCGCATTGAGCAGTTCGCGTATCTCTTCGCGGGTGCGGGTGGTCGAGTACTCCGACAGCACCGGCACGAAGGCCTGATTGAAGGCGCCCTCGGCGAACAGCCGACGCATGAAGTTGGGGATCTTGAAGGCCACGAAGAAGGCGTCGGCGCCCTGTCCTGCACCCAGCAGGGTGGCGATCACCACGTCGCGCACCAGCCCCAGCACCCGGGACAGCATGGTCATGCTGCTGACCACCAACCCAGAGCGCATCAGGCCCCGACGCACGGGCGCCTTGGCGCCCCCCACCGAGGTGCCCGCTCCCTGCTCCAGGGCCTGATCAATGTCCTCATCCGAGGCCTGCTGTCGACGCTCGTCGGTCACGTCACTGATTCCTTGCTTGCGGGTTCCCTGCTCAATTCCCGGCTCGTTTGTCCAGCCTTCTTGCCACGCTGACAGTCCCCGCGCTCTGGCTCGCCATCGCCCGGAGAAGGGCGACGAAGGGGCACCGGGGCGCCGCGGGTCATCAATTGGCAGGCACAAAAAAACCGGCCGTAGCCGGTTTTTCGCGTGCGCGACACGGACGCATCCGCGTCACGCCGAAAGCGCGGGACCGGCTTACGCAGCCAGCGCCTTGATGCGCTTGTTCAGACGGCTCTTGATGCGAGCGGCCTTCTTCTTGGACAGGGTGTCCTTGTCGGCGATGCGGTCGATGACCGGCTGTGCCGCCTTGAAGGCGTCCATTGCCTGAGCGTGGTCACCGCTGTTGATCGCCTTGATCACGCGCTTGACGTAAGTGCGGACCATGCTGCGCTGGCCTGCCTTCAGGACACGACGAGATTCTGCCTGACGGGCGCGCTTACGGGCTTGCTTGCTGTTAGCCACTGACTGTCTCCTTGGAGAAAGTTGTCGTCACCGTCGCACGATGACTTGATAACGTATTGATCCAACAGGGAAATAAAAAAATCCCCGTCGGCCTGGCCATCTGGCCGACCGCCATCGCAAGCACTGTCGCGAGGCAATCGTTACGGGCCGTGTCTGAGAGGATGGCGCATCCTATCATGTCAAGGTACTGCGCGCCAGCCTTTTACGGCCTGGCGCGCCTGGCTCACTCCACCGACCCTGTGCCCGGCCAGCGGCGGCCAGCGCAGCGGTCATCGCGCCACTTGTCACGACTCCACGGGCGCCTCAGGTCACCGCAGACGTCGCCGCCGCCATCACCGCTCAATCACTTCAGCTTCGACTGGATCATCTGCTTGACGAAGCGCTGACGCTCCTGCAGCCGCAGCCCCTGGATCGCCTCCGCCAGATCATGAGCCTCTTCGCCCACGTGCCAGTAGAGCTGACGGCGAGTGCTGATCGCCTGGTAGGCGGCCTCCGCCACTTCCTTCGGGCCCAGCGTGATCTGCTGCTCCGTGCACACCATGGAGTCAGGATTGTTCGAGTTCATCGGTGTATTGATCAGGCCGGGTTCGATGATCCCTACATAGATGCCATCGGACTCCAGCTCGATACTCAGCGACTCGCCCAGCGACGTCACGAACGACTTGGTCGCACCGTACACGCTGAACATCGGCAGCCCGGTGATCGCCGACGCCGACGACGTCAGCAGGATGGCGCCTGCCTCGGACGCCATCACGTAGGGCAGCGCCTCCTTGATGATGTAGATCGTGCCCATGGCATTGATCAGGTTCATCATCTCGTACTTTTCGAGCTCGACGTCCTTGAACAGGCCACTCGCCTGAATCCCGGCATTGGAGTGGACGACATCGATCACTCCACCGCAGACGGTGGCGAACTGCTCGATGGCGTCATGCACACCAGCACGACAGGAGACATCGCACTTGTAGGCAAACAGGTTCGCCTGCCCTTGCGCCTGCAGCTCGTTCAGCGCCTTGACGTTGATATCCAGGCCACCGACCTTAAAGCCCTTCTCCAAAAACAGTTTGACGACCTCAAAGCCGACGCCGGAACCAGCACCCGTTACCAGAATAGACTTCATCGACAACGCTCCCTCTTCTCCAAAGACCGCTGAGACCACGCACCGGGGCACGCTTCAGCTTCAAGGCTCACGCGACAGGACAGATGTCGCGCATGCGCCGCCGACAGCGGCTGCTGTCGGCGGCGCATAAGAGCACGGAGAAAAGACGGGAACCATATCCCTAAAGAGAGGCGCCGGGGGCAACAAGGCGCCTGATACCGACCTGGATCAAGCCAGCACCACAAGATTGTCGCGGTGAATCAGCTCCGGCGCTTCCATATAGCCGAGCAACTCACAGATGCGCCCGCTGGGTTGGCCGAGAATCTTGCGTGCGTCCTCGGCGTTGTAGTTGACCAGTCCCTTGGCGATCCGCTCGCCCTGCTCGTCGACGCACAGCACCATGTCGCCACGCGCGAAGTCACCCGAGGCGGCCTTGACCCCCACCGGCAACAGCGACGAGCCGCTGCTACGCAGCACCCGTACCGCGCCGGCGTCCAGGGTCAGGGTACCGCGCACCTGCAGCTGGCCGGCGAGCCAGCGCTTGCGCGCAGCGATGGGGGCCCGGTCCGGGGTCAACAGGGTGCCCAGCCGCTCGCCATCGACCAGCCGCTCCAGTACCCGGGGCTGGCGACCGCTGGCGATCACCGTGACCGCCCCGCTGCGCGCGGCCAGGCGCGCCGCGCGCACCTTGGTGGTCATGCCACCGCGCCCCAGGGCGCCGCCGCCGCCGGCCACCGCCGTCAGACGCGCATCGTCGGCGCGCCCCTCCTCGATCAGCCGGGCACTGGGGTCGTGGCGCGGGTCGGCGTCGAACAAGCCCTCCTGATCGGTCAGGATGACCAGCGCATCGGCCTCGAGCAGGTTGGCCACCAGGGCGCCAAGGGTATCGTTGTCGCCAAAGCGGATCTCGTCGGTGACCACGGTGTCGTTTTCGTTGATCACCGGCACCACCTTGAGGTCCACCAGCGTGCTCAGCGCCGAGCGCGCGTTGAGGTAACGCTTGCGATTGGACAGGTCGTCGTGGGTCAGCAGAATCTGCGCGGTCACCAGACCGTGACGACCGAAGTGATTCTCATAGGTTTCGGTCAGCACGTTCTGCCCCACCGCCGCAGCGGCCTGGAGCTCTCGCACCGATGACGGGCGAGCCCGCCAGCCGAGACGCACCATGCCTGCCGCCACGGCCCCGGAAGACACCAGCACCACCTCGATGCCGCGACTCGCCAGGGCGGCGATCTGATCCACCCAGCCACCGATGGCGGGGTCATCGAGGCCACGCCCGTCGTTGGTCAACAGGGCGCTGCCAATCTTCACCACCACCCGTCGCGCGCTGGACAGGGCGTCACGCCCCGGGACCCGCTCTCCGCTGTGCATCCTTTTCTCGCCCCGCTGCTCTGGCCGAACGGGGAGGCTGTCGACTCCCCTGACGACCGCTATTGAACGTATTCGACCTCGACGTCGTAGTCGTCGTCATCGAGATCGTCATCGTCGTCTTCGTCACGCTTGCGACGACGACCCAGGCGCGCCTCTGTCCTGGCCACCGCCTCATCTTCCATGCGCCGGCGCATCTCCTGCTCGCGCTCCATGGCCTCTTCATCCTCGTTCTCGAGGGTGCGCTGCTCGGTCAGCCAGCGGTGGGCCGCCTGCACCAGTGCCTCGGTGCCGACGTTGGAGATCGCCGAGATACGAAAGACCGGGCCTTCCCAGCCGAGTCGACGCACGATCTCGTCGGCGGTAGCCTCGCGCTCGTCCTCGGGCAGCAGGTCGAGCTTGTTGAGCACCAGCCAGCGCGGGCGCTCGGCCAGGGTCGGCGAGAACTCGCCCAGCTCATGGATGATCGCCTCGGCGGCTTCCACCGGATCGGACTCATCGAACGGCGCCACATCCACCACGTGGAACAGCAGGCGGGTGCGCGTCAGGTGCTTGAGAAAGCGCAGCCCCAGGCCGGCACCGTCGGAGGCACCCTCGATCAGCCCCGGCACGTCGGCCATGACGAAGTGCTCGTGCATGCCGAGCTTCACCACTCCCAGGTTCGGCACCAGGGTGGTGAAGGGGTAGTTGGCCACCTTGGGCTTGGCCGCCGACACCGAGCGGATCAGCGTCGACTTGCCGGCGTTGGGCAGCCCCAGCAGACCGACATCGGCCATCACCTTCATCTCCAGGCGCAGGTTGCGCCGCTCACCTTCGGTGCCCGGCGTGGTACGCCGTGGTGCCCGATTGGTGGAGGACTTGAAGTGAATGTTGCCGAGCCCACGGCGACCGCCCTGGGCCACCTGCACCACCTGGCCGATCTCGGTCACGTCGGCGATCACCTCGAGGGTATCCTCGTCGATCACCGTGGTACCCACGGGCACCTTGACGTGGAGATCCTCGCCAGCGCGGCCGCTCATCTGGCGACCCTGGCCGGGCTGGCCGTTCTGCGCCTTGTAGAAGCGCTGATACTTGAAATCGATCAGCGTATTGAGGGCATCGTCACCGATCAGGTAGACGCTGCCACCATGGCCGCCATCGCCGCCATCCGGGCCGCCCTTGGGCACGTACTTCTCGCGCCGGAAGCTCAGGCAACCGTTACCTCCGTTGCCTGCCTCCACGATGATCGAGGCTTCGTCGACGAACTGCATCTATCACTCTCCTGGCGGATGCTTTCCACCATGATACAAGAAGGCCCCGCGCTTGGCGGGGCCTTCCGGGGCTTGTCGGCAAGCGAGTCACGCTCGCCGGCGGCCCATGGCGTTCGGGCGGTCTCAGGCAGAGACGACGCTGACGAACTTACGGTTCTTCGGACCCTTGGTCTCGAACTTGACCACGCCTTCGTCCAGAGCGAACAGGGTGTGGTCCTTGCCGATGCCAACACCGGTGCCGGCGTGGAAACGGGTGCCACGCTGACGCACGATGATGTTACCCGGGGTCACGGCCTGGCCGCCGAACAGCTTGACGCCAAGGCGTTTGCTTTCACTGTCGCGACCGTTACGTGTGGAGCCGGCTGCCTTCTTATGAGCCATTGCAAAGTCCTCGCTCGTTGAGGGAATAGTCCGCTACGCATTCGCCCGAGGGCGAGGCGTATTTAGGCAGAAATTCCGGTGATTTTAACTTCGGTGAACCACTGACGGTGGCCCTGACGCTTCATGCTGTGCTTGCGGCGACGGAACTTGATGATAGTCACCTTCTCGCCACGGCCGTGGGCGACGATTTCGGCGCTGACCTTGGCACCCTCGACCAGCGGGGCACCAACGGTGACGTCGTCATCGTTGCCGACCAGCAGAACCTCGTCGAACTCGACGGTATCGCCGGTGGGGATTTCCAGTTTCTCGAGCTTGAGAGTCTGGCCTTCCTGAACGCGGTACTGCTTGCCACCGCTCTTGATCACTGCGTACATGCTGTTTCTCCAGAAACTCATCGGGGTTGGCTCTTGATCGACCTGCTTCGAGTGGCGCCCCTTTTGGCAGCCATCTGACAGGGAGCATGGATGAGTGGGCCGCGTATTATAGCGATACCCTCGCGTGGGCACAACCCGACAACCAGCGTCAAGTGGCGAGACCGGAAAAAACCCCGCGCGAGGCCGCCGCCGGGCGCTAATCGTCTTGACGCCCCCATGGGCGGCCCATAGCATGACCGGCAACCCAAGGCCCACGGCCTCCCTCACCTCCAGTCGAAGCCGCCTTCATGTCAGTCAACGCCACCCCGTCACCATCAGCAGCTCCTTCGCCGATTCACGCGGTGGTCGCCGACGACTTCGCCGCCGTCAACCAGACCATCCTCGACCAGCTCGCCTCGCGCATCCCGCTGGTAGAGACCATCGGCCAGTACATCATCGAAAGCGGCGGCAAGCGTCTGCGCCCCCTGCTGGTGCTGCTGGCGGCACGCGCGCTGGAGTATCAGGGCGATCGTCACATCACCCTGGCGACGCTGATCGAGTTTATGCACACCTCGACGCTGTTGCATGACGACGTGGTCGACGAGTCGCACATGCGTCGCGGCAAGGCCACCGCCAATGATGCCTGGGGCAACGCGCCCTCGGTGCTGGTCGGCGACTTTCTGTATTCGCGCTCGTTTCAGATGATGGTCGAGGTCGGCTCCATGCGCATCATGGAGGTGCTGTCCGCCGCCACCTGCACCATCGCCGAGGGCGAGGTTCAGCAGCTGACCAATGTGGGCAATCCCGACACCGACGAGGCCGCCTACTTCGACACCATCCTCGGCAAGACCGCGATGCTGTTCGAGGCCGCCTCCCACAGCGGCGCCATCCTGGCCGGCGCCGACGAACGCCAGGAACAGGCGCTGGCGCTGTACGGACGCTACCTGGGTCTGGCGTTCCAGCTGGTCGATGACCTGCTCGACTACGAGGGCGACGCCAAGGCCATGGGCAAGAACGTCGGCGACGACCTGGCCGAAGGCAAGCCCACCCTGCCGCTGATCCAGGCCATGGCCGCCGGCACCCCCGACCAGACCCGCCTGGTGCGTCGCGCCATCCGTAAGGGCGGACTCGACCACCTCGACGAGGTGCTGGCCATCGTCAAGTCCACCGGCGCACTGGACTACACCCGCCAGAAGGCCGAAGAGATGGCCGCCAAGGCCCTGGCCGAACTCGACCATCTGCCGCCCTCGCCCTACCGCGACAGCATGGCCGAACTGGCCCGCCTGGCGGTGGAACGCAAGACCTGAAAATCACCGGGCAAGTACCCTCAAGTGACGGGGAATCTGGAAAAAAGTGGCTGACTCGGGCTCGCGAGGGTTGCATCATCCACAAGGATCCGTATACTACGCATCCGTTGAGGGACACACCTCAAACGTCGGAGTATAGCTCAGCTTGGTAGAGCGCTGCCTTCGGGAGGCAGAGGTCGTAGGTTCGAATCCTGCTACTCCGACCAAGAATTTAGTAAAGACGGCCACTTAGCTCACACGAGCGGTGGCCGTTTTTCGTTGTCGAGATTTTTGGTAGCAAATACGTAGCAGCCAGCATAGCGACTGGGTACGGAGGGATGATGGCAGCGACGGGCAGTGTTAGTGCTATAGTTGTGCGCAACACGACCCCGATTAGTGGATCCGCTTCACGGTGGAGCTGCTGAGGGGGTTTGTGATTTCTGGGGCTGTCAGGGCATGCCATGATCGATCGTGAGGGAATAGATCAGAAGCCAGATCAGGTTATAGATATTGCTGGCTGGGATATTCATCAGGATTATGAGGTCTTCCCGGTTGGGGCTCGTGATAAGTCGCTGCTTCGTTGTCCGGATCCAGCCCCCTTTGACTTCTGCATTCCCAAGCACAACTATCTGTTCAAGGAAGCCATCAAGAGTGCCAAGGATCCTGGCAAGCCCCGTCATCCCGACCAGTATTGGGCCGAGCTGATCGCTTTTCGCATCGGTCGCTTGATGGGGCTAACGCTGCCGCCGGTGTTCGTTGCCATCGATTCGACTCGCGATGAGCCCGGCACCGTGAACGAATGGTTCATGGGCTATCCGGGCAGTGGAGAGGAGCGCCACGTACCTGGCGGCGACTACATGCAACGCCAGATCCACGGTTACGACCGAGAAAAGGGGCGTGAGCACAACCTGTCCACCATCCTCACCCTCAGCAGGGCCCTGGCACGCACAGGCATGCTCACTCATGACTGGCAGACCTACTGGGGGCTGTGTTTATGCTTCGATGCTCTGGTCGGCAACACCGATCGGCATCAGGAGAACTGGGGGCTGATCTGGAGCGAAAATGGGCCGAGTGCCCGTTTCACGCCATATTTCGACAATGGCACAAGCCTGGGTCACGAGTTGCAGCCCCAGAAGATGCAGCGCATGATGCGCGACTCGAGCGAGTTCAATGCCTAC
Organism: Halomonas sp. MMSF_3323; assembly: GCF_030733595.1. Taxonomy (NCBI): domain Bacteria; kingdom Pseudomonadati; phylum Pseudomonadota; class Gammaproteobacteria; order Oceanospirillales; family Halomonadaceae; genus Halomonas; species Halomonas sp. MMSF_3323. Next base: position 40,129 of record NZ_JASHIT010000045.1, read on the forward strand.
TTGCGAAGAGGCGAGCACCAGATGCGCTGGGCCAGGGATGACCGTCAACGTCTGCCACTGATCGCAGGTGTTGCCGAGTATTGCCGGCATTTTCCCGATATCCGGCCGATACTGATAGAACGGCTGCACGGATGGAGCGAGGATGACCTGAAGGCCATGTTGAATAGCCTTACCCAATTTGACCTTCCACACCCCTTTACCCATCAACGCTCTGAATTTGTTGCTTTTTTGACCCTGAAAAGGAGAGAGCGCCTGCTACACGCTCTGGAGACCTGAAATGACCCGCTTCATCGAACATCTGGTGGAACCACAGCGGCTGCTGCTCTACTGGCAGGCGCGCGAGAGCAAAAACCGCTCCCGATATCGTGTGGGCCAACTGGTGATGCGGAACGGTAAAGTGGTACTTCAGTATGCTCAGGACTCCGAGATGGCAGAGGCTAGGGGAATGGATTTTGAAGGCTATCCAGCATTCCCACTGAAGCAGGCGGAGCACAGCCACCAGGTGATGGAGGCCTTCAAGCGCCGTCTGCCGCCGCGAAGCAGGCGGGACTTCATCCGCTATCTGGAGCTTCGGGCTATCCCGGCAGATGCTGAGATCAGCGATTTCACCTTGCTGGGGTATAGCGGTGCGAAATTGCCCAATGATGGGTTCGAGCTGGTCCACCCCTTCGATGACCCGCCCGATGCCTTCGAGGTTCTGATTGAAGTGGCTGGTTTCCGCCATGAGTCCGAGTTGGAGGCAGAACAGCTGCAGGAGGGAGACAATGTCCGCTTTATAGCCGAGCCTGACAACGCGTTCGATGATCGAGCGATTCGCATGGAAAGTGCCGGCAAAAAGTTGGGCTATGCTCCGAGGGGGCATCTCGACATGCTGCAACGTATGCTGGGTCGAGGTGCCGTCCTTGAAGGAGAAGTTTTTCGCATCAATGGCAGCCCTGAACGCCGCCTAGTCTATGTGCTGACACGAATCAGACGGAACGACAGGCCGGCGTTACCGACCAATATGCTCAGGATGCAGGCCTAGATTTCGGTTCGCTGTGGGCCTATATCCCCCCTCGACATGCCCCCGCCTCTCGGTTCTAACGAGTTCACGCGGGGGTTCTTGCTCTAGAATGACAGTGCCCGCCTTCAAGGCGTCAGTAGTGCGCTTACTGCAGCACCTGCTCAACTACAGCTTGAGTGAGATGAGTTCGATTTAACGTCAAATCTGGTGGCTGGCGGTCAGGCCCCATTCCTGTCTGATTTATCGGCTACCTGCTTCCCGGCCTGGAACTTGACGTTGCTGACGACCAGCTCCCACTTCTGGAAGCGCTTGATCCGACTCCAACGTTTCTAGGCTGACTGGAACAGCTTGAAGACCATCGCCCGGGTCGTGTCCCGTGAGCCGAAGTTCCGGTTACGTTTCCTCCTCCGGCGGACCGTGGCGAAGTTCGACTCGACCGGGTTGGTGGTAACCTCCCCCAGATCTAGGTCCGCCCACAATGTGAGAAACCGCCCCTTCATGCACACCTCTGGACATAGGCGACGGGCGGTATATAACCCAGCGGGCTGCGCGGCCTGGCATAGTTGTAGCGGGCTCTCCATTTGTCGATTTCATACCGGGCATCGGGGAGGCTCAAAAACCGGTGCTGATTGAGACAGCCATCCCGAAATTTTCCATTTAAGCTCTCGATAAAGGCATTCAGTGTCGGCTTTCCCGGTTGAATGAAAGCCAGCGTGACCTTCCGCTCACGCGCCCAGAAGTACATCGCCTTGCTGGCCAACTCGGGGGCGTTATCGCAGACAATCGCGGCTGGCAGCGAGCGCTGTTGCGCGACCTTGTCCAGGAACCTGGCCAAGCGACGCCCGAAAATGGACGTGTCCACCAGCTGGCCAACACTCTCTACTGAAGTCGTCTACGATGTTCAGCACGCGGAATCGGCGTCCCGAGGCCAGTTGGTACGAGACGAAGGCCATCGACCAGCGCTGGTTGGGCCTGTCTGGACACGGCATCGGCGCTCTTGGCCGCACCAGTCGCTTGCGCCGCCGGGTGCGGACCTGAAGCCCAGCCTCACGGTACAGCCGGTAAGTTCGCTTGCGATTCATCACCAGGCCCTCCTGTCGCAACAGAGCGTGCAGTAACAGGTAACCGTAGCGGGGATAGCAGGTCGCCAAGGCGTTCAGTCGCGCCCGAAGTGATTCATCGTCGCGCGGCATCGCTTGGTAGCGGGCCACCGAGCGTGGCAGGCCCAGCAATCGGCAGGCATGTGGCTGGCTGAACCAGCCGCCTGTTACCAGGTGCGTTACCACCCGCCGCTTCGCTTCGGGCGTCACTACTTTCCCGAGACGATCTCCTTAAGAGCGGCATTGTCGAGAGCGCATTCCGCCAGCAGCTTTTTCAGGCGGGCATTCTCTGTCTCCAGCTCCCGCAGACGCTTGGCCTCCGATACCTCCATACCGCCGTACTTGGCCTTTCAGCGATAGATGGTCTGCTCGATGACGCCATTCTGCCGAGCTAGCTCGGCCAACGAGGCGCCGCGCTCATGGGACTTGAGGATGGTGATGACCTGCTCCTCGGCATGTCGATTACGCTTCATCGCGAGATCTCCGGCTATCAGGGTAAACGTAAAGGAAAGATCACATTGACGGTGGGCCGGTTTCTGGGGGAAAGGTCACAGATTCATCTATTTTGTGGCAGCATGCATGCACTTATCTGCATATTTTCATATACTTTGGGCAGCGCTCGAGAGAGCTCTATAGGGGTGGCTTGATGGCGAGAAAACTCACTGAGAAGCAAGCCAATTTCGTAGCTCACACAGCACGAGGGGTCGCACGTACTCATGCAGCTCGACTGGCGGGGTTTTCGGCACCCGAAGTTGAAGCGTATCGACTTATGCGGCTTCCCCATGTTGTAGAAGCTTTGCATCAGAGGCGTGAGGCTGCGCTCAAGGGGGATCTCGCCCATTTGGTAGTGGACACCATGCGCGACCTGCTAGGCCCCACAACTCCTGCCGCTACTCGTTACAATGCCGCCCGCTGGGTTCTGGAGAACGCTGTCGACGCCGGACACTCATACTCAAACAATATGGAAAGAGATGGCTGCCAGCCGCTCGAAGAGATGGACGCCGAGGAACTCACCAAGGCAGTAGCAAGCGGCATGCAGGCGTTGAGGGAACTGGCCGACCAGCTGGAGGGCCACCACGTGGTAGACGGCCAGGCTCTGCGTATCCAGCCCGTCGAGCCCTCAGCCAGGTGCGAGGGGGATGCGGAGGCTGACTTCCTGCAATGACGGACCGCCCT